>JANYKY010000324.1 GCA_025357975.1 Gemmatimonadaceae bacterium | reverse complement strand
GTTGTTCGCGTCGAGCCAGCTCGGATTGGAGCCAATCGGTTTCGTGGACAGCGATGCGCAGAAACACGGGCACATGCTGGCGGGGCTTCCGGTGTTCGGCCCGCTTGCTCACATCCCTGAAATCGTCGAGCGCTTTGGCGTTGCAGAGCTGATCATCGCGATGCCGTCGGCGCCTGGAACGGTCATTCGGCAGGTGATCCGGACCGCGTTGAGTGCGGGAATTCAGACCCGCACGGTTCCGAGCCTTCCGGAGATCATCTCCAAGCAGAGCAGCGCCACCGGTTTGCGCGAAGTGGAGATTCAGGACCTGCTTCGGCGCGATGCCGTCGAAACCGATCTTGCCGCCGTCGCTGAGCTTGCGACTGGTGAGACAGTTCTCATAACAGGTGCCGGCGGGTCCATCGGGTCGGAACTCTGCCGCCAGCTCGCCCGCCTCGCACCGGCTCGGCTCATCCTCCTCGGCCACGGCGAAAACTCGATCTTCGACATCTATCAGGAGCTTCTTCTAAGCTTCCCGGATGTGCTGGTCATGCCGGTGATTGCTGATGTTCGCGACCGCGCTCGCATCACGCACATCTTCCAGCTCTATCGTCCACACGCGGTGTTCCACGCTGCTGCACACAAGCACGTGCCGCTCATGGAAGACAACGTGCTCGAAGCGGTGACCAACAACATTCAGGGCACCCGCAACGTCGTCGATGCGGCGATCGAGACGGACATCCAGCACTTCGTTCTCATCTCCACCGATAAGGCGGTTCGCCCCACGTCGGTGATGGGAGCGACGAAGCGAGTTGCGGAGCAAATCGTTCAACATGCGGCTGCGAAGTATCACCGCAATTTCGTGTCAGTGCGCTTTGGCAACGTCCTTGGGAGTCGAGGGTCGGTCGTTCCTACATTCCTGCGTCAGATTCGCGCAGGCGGCCCGGTGACTGTTACGCATCCCGAAATGCGGCGCTATTTCATGACTATTCCCGAAGCGGTTCAGCTCGTGCTACAGGCCGGTGCGCTCGGACGTGGCGGAGAGGTATTCGTCCTCGACATGGGCGAACAGATTAGGGTCGTGGACATCGCGACGGATCTGGTTCGACTCTCAGGTCTGGAAGTCGGCACCGACATCGAGATCAAGTTTACTGGCGTGCGTCCGGGCGAAAAACTTTACGAAGAAATGTTTTTCACGGCGGAGAACGTGCTCCCGACGGACCATCCGAAAGTCCTGCGTGCACGGAATGGGCTTCTGGCCGAGGGTACAACGAAGAAGCTCGAGCTGCTGCTTCGTGCGGCAGAGTCGGGACGCTCGTCGGATGAGATCAGAAAGCTTCTCGTCGCGCTCGTTCCGGATTTTCACCAGCATAGCGCAGTTGCACACGAAGAGGACGTCCGCGGAGACCGCGCGGAGAGCGCCCGGCACGCTTGACGTCTGCTGGATTGAACAGTGGATCCCGACGAGGCCTCACTCCGGATTTCGCTTATTCCGGAACCGAGCTCGACGCACTTCGCGAAGGCAAGAATTACTACCGGTGGCTGATCAAGCGGATGACCCCGTGGGTCGGCAAGAACGTTGTAGAAGTGGGCGCAGGTATCGGCACGTTCGCGAAATATTTATTGGCTATCGATGGAGTTGAATCGCTTGTAGCGCTCGAGCCGGGCAAGAACACGTTTCCCGCTCTTCGGAGCGCGCTCGAATCCGACAAGCGGGCGCAGCCGATTCAGGCCTACGTGAACCAGATGCCGCCGCTCGACGCCGATACTATCGTCGCCGTGAACGTGATGGAGCACGTCGAGGATGATCTCGCATTCCTCAAGGATGCGTCAGAATCTCGAACACCGGCGGCAAGTTGCTGATCTACGTCCCCGCAACGCCCGCGATCTACGGAACGCTCGATACTGCACTCGATCATTACCGCCGGTATACGAAGAAATCGCTTACCGCAGTCATGGAAGCCGCTGGATGGAAGATCGAGAACATTTCCTATGCAAACCTTCCCGGAATCGTCGCCTGGTATGTGGCCGGACGAGTAATGAAAAAGACTTCGTTGAGCGGTAGTGAAGTCGGCCTTTATGATCGGTGGGCCATTCCCGTCATATCGCGCCTCGAATCACTGTGGTCCCCGCCAATCGGGCAAAGCCTGCTGGCAATTGCGTCAAAACCCACCGGCTGATCCAGATGCGACTTTCCGTTCTCATGCCCGTCTACAACGAGCTCAACACGATCGCGGCCGCGATCTCGAGAGTCCGTAGCGTGGACATCGACATGGAGATCATCTGCGTCGACGATTGTTCGTCAGACGGAACTCAGGAAGTCCTCGAGCAGCTTTTGGCCGAGAAGAAGATCGACATACTCGTGAAGCAGGGAGTAAATCAGGGAAAGGCCGCGGCGGTCCGGCTCGCACTGTCGCGCGCGACTGGCGACGTAGCGGTGATTCAGGACGCAGATCTTGAATACGATCCGCAGGATCTCGTCAAGATGATTGTCCCACTCGTCGATGGCCGCGCAGACGCTGTGCTCGGCAGCCGTTTCCGCGGAGAGACGACGAGAGTTCTGTACTACTGGCACAGCGTTGGAAACGGCATGCTGACGACTACATCCAACATGCTCACGAATCTGAACCTGACCGACATGGAGACGTGCTACAAGATGATTCGCACGGATCTCTTCAAGTCCCTTCCGCTGCAGGCAGAGAGATTCGGAATCGAGCCGGAGATCACCGCGCGGCTGGCACAGTCAGGAGCGCGGGTTTACGAGGTACCGATCAGTTACAGTGGCCGCACGTATGCCGAGGGCAAGAAGATTGGTTGGAAGGACGGAGTCGCTGCGTTCTGGTACATACTCCGTTGCAATCTCTTTCCGCCGTTCGCCCCGAGGTACAATGCGCCAGCCGCTACTGTCGCGCAGCGCTCACCGGCAGCGATCGCAGCAGCTTCAACAACTCACGCGTCCGAAGCTCGCGCCCTTCACCGGTAAGGTGATAGCGGGTGTCGAAAAAATATTGTTTCGGGTAGACGAAGTCGCTTGGCTGGCCGACAATCGGCACACGCATTCCTTCACTCAATCGCTTCGCGAGTGAGTCGATCGCCGGAATATTGATCGCGTACGACCGATCGATGTAGGACGGATACATGAAGTACGCGTGCGCGCCCCGTGATTCCGCGAGCGCCTCGAAATCATTCAGGTCCGAGAGACTCTTGCGATTGAATTCCTTCATCGGCGGGAGTGCCTTTACGAAAATCGAGTCGGGGTTCAGACCCTTTTTGCCGATGTGACTGACAGCATCGCCGTATTGATTGAATGAATGCCGGTTGTAGACGGGATTCGTATCTGAAGGAAAAAATTGTTCTTCCTTTCCCACTGCTGCCGCGGCGCTGCGCAGGAACGCCTCGCGGGCATTTTCTACGCGCGGGCGAACGAGCACATCGATGATCGAATACGAGCGGATGAAATCGCCAATGCGATCAGGCGGAGTGTAGAGCAGCGCCGTGTTGAGAGTATTATCGCCGTTCGCAAAGTCGCCGTAGAACTGATCGTATTCGGGGACGATGACGATGACGTCTCCCTTGCGAACGTACGGCTTTGCCTGGGCGAGCATGTATCTCAATCCGAGCTTCGCGTAGAGCCCCATGTTCACGACTGGGATCCCGAGCGAGTCCTGGAGCATCTTGCTATCGACGCCGAACGCGAGGTTCGAGCCGCCGACGAGCACCACTCGCGGTGACGGTGTGTTCCT
>JANYKY010000167.1 GCA_025357975.1 Gemmatimonadaceae bacterium | reverse complement strand
CTGATGCAATCGCAGGAGCCATCCAGGATGCGATGGATCGCGCACGCCTGATGCAGTCTCTGGTGGAAGAGTCACCAGAATTCGAAACCCTTTGCACCGCTCAGTTTGGAATTTTCTGCTTTCGTGCACGCCCGGCATCAGTTCCTGAAAATGAGCTCGATGCCTTGAACGAGCGTGTCAACGCGCGCGTTGTGGCTGGGGGCCGCTACCTCATCTCGTCGACCCGATTGCGAGGGCATTTCTCGCTGCGAATCTGCACGCTCGGTTTCAGGACAACAGAAGCCGATATTCACGAGCTCTTTTCGATAATCAATCAAGCGGTCGAGGCTGAGCGACTCTAGCTGGTCGGCGCATGGTTGTCGGCCCCGACCCATTCATCAGTCTCGACTGGGAGGTCCCCCGCTGAACTACGCCTGACAACGCGGCCGATCAGCCATGCTCCCCAAATCCAAACAAGCCAGACGCCCCGCTCGCTCATGGTGAGGCTGCCAAAAACTTCCCACGCCGTTATCGGAAGCACGAGCACAACTGCGGCTCCGTGCACGGCCGGACGATTGCGCTCAATAATTCTCACCGCGTTCCGATTACGACTCATAAACTGTTTTTCAATGAGGGCTCCAACCGAGTCAGGTGAGAGCCGGCGCCATCCTGGCACCATCATGAGATTCCAGGCAGCCGCTGTCCGGCCCCAACCGTGATTGTTTGATGAAGCTACGAGGATCAAGCCTGCCGTCATCGCCAAACGGTGAATGCGGGCTCCCTCACGATCGAGCTGCCCGAGACCGCGAGGCGCCGCGTCGACGAGTTCCAATCCTTCGAAGCGGGGCAGAGTATCCGCGACGGCGGCACCAACCGAATCGAGGTTAGCCGGCAGTGCAGCAATGGTGACTGGTTGCACCTGGCTAACTGAAACTCCGCGCTTCAGCTCGCCCCAGTGCGTCAATCTCGCGGTATCGGCCTGAGTCATACCGAGCATGATCGTCGAGACCTTGTGATAATGGCCTTCAACGCCCGTCAACAGCGATGTTCCCGTCCCTGCGAGAACAGGGTTTTGTGCACGTCCCGCTATTGCTCCTTCCCACTTGACGTGATCTGTGACGTACGCGATGTCGAATCCCGCGGATGAATGCCATTCACGGTTTCGTTCGGCAGTGAATTGTTTGTTCGCATCATGCGACGCACGTGTGTGGCTATGAAAATCGATGCTGACGATTTCCGGATCATCGACAGCCAGACGCGCCATTGGGCGCGGCAGCACAATCGCCAGTGCCTCGGCGACTATCGACAGCACAAACGCGATTGCAAGCTGACGCAAGACGCGGCGAGTCTTCCCGGCGTCGTCATTTCTCGCGGCTTTCGCGACGCCCGCGGCAAGAGCACACGCGCAGATCACGCCAAAAAAGCCAAACGTCTGAGGCGCCGAAAACAACGTGACCGCGTCGAGCAACCGCGAAACCGGGGAGATGGCGATGTAGCCTGGTGACAGCTCGAGCCTGACGCGGGGCGGTGCAGGAGATCCGCCCACTCCAACAATGGACGACGTGCGGCCCGCGGAAACGACAAGCAACAAGGTAAAGGCTACGGTGATCCAAAGACGATTCAAATGCGCATCTACCTGTCGGGAGTGGAAAGTATGGCGGTATAAATGTCGCGGGTCTGAGTCGCTATCAGGTCCCACTCCAGATGCGCAAGTGACGGTCGCTCAGACTTGTTGGCGAGCGCAGACATCGCACTGTCAGACAGAATCTCTTTGGTGAGCGGCCCATCATACACTAACACCCAGTCGGTCCCAACGTCCTGCGCGAGCTCTACCATCGACCCATGCGATGGGACGAGTACCGGCCGGTCGAAGGACAGAGCGAGAATCGCACTGCCTGAGTTGAAGATGTCTCGATAAGGCAGCACCACGAGGTCCGAAGCCTCCAGGTAAAGCTGCATTCGATCCTCTTCGATGAATCCACCGAAAACCCGGACGCGATGGTCACCGGCAACAAGCTCATCGAATTCTTTTCGCGTATCGTCGAGCTTGAGCATACCCGCGATAATCAGGACGGCCGATGGATCCCGGAGCTCCCGAAACGCGCGAAGGAGTACCGGCAAATTCTTGTATGGCCGGGCCTGGCCTACAAACGTAAATACATTCGCAGTGGCGTCGATACCAAGTTTCTTTCTCGCCGCCACACTGTCGACATCGCGTGGATATACACCGCGATAATGGCCGTGCCGAGTAACGAATGCTGGTACCGCTCGTAAAGCCGGATAACGCGCGCGTATCTGCTCGATAGCAGTGAAACTCAGGCTGATCAACGCGTCGAGATAATCTGCAATGCGTGACCAGTAGGCGTCTTCGAGATCGGGATGGCTGCGCCGATCGTGCGCTTCAATGTCGTGAGCGGTCCATACGATCTTCATTTTTCGTAGCCTTGCGGCCTGCAGGAGCAGCATCAGCTCGAAGGACGTTCGTTTCACTCTGCGACGTGAGCCACCGCGAATTCTCGATGTGGGTGCCCAGTGCATATGAAGGATGTCCGCGCGTGGCCCAAACAAGAGTCGCTGCACTGAAAATTCCTTCACGTCGACGCCGATGTTGCAGAGGGCAGTCGACAGGAGCCAGTTGAACGGGTTTTCTTTGCGGTTCTTGAAGGCCGGCCACGACATGACCCGCATTGTCGGCTTGGGCCCACGCGTAGCCGCCGTTTTATTTGACATTCAGCCCCATCGTCGTTTCATCCATCGGCGGGCCTGGCCGACGCTGCGGATCTTCAGCGCATAAAGTCGCTGCAATGCGACAGTTGTACTGGACGCTGTTGCGATGCGTGCTTCAGTAAGCTCCTGCGGAGGCGCCTGATGAGACCTCACTGTGTGAACCACTTCAACGATCTGCAGCGCTAAGGATATTAGTCCGGCTCGAAATGCGAGGAGAGCTATCTCTGCTGCATCTTCGGAGATCGCGGCGGAGTATTGTTGTAGCCGTCCCTGCGCGGCAAGCTCACCGGACAGGAGCGTCAAGACGCGAATGGCTGACCGAAGATGCGCATCCGATTTGCGCATTGTGCTCACAGATGGCCGGTCCTTCCGATGGCGGCGATACAGCGCCTCACCGCTCGCGGCGCTCGTGATACGGACACCCCGGCACAACGCCCGCATTACAGTGTCGCCGTCATCGTTTCGAGTGAGCGATTCGGTCCATCCACCGACTGATTCGAAAATATCCCGCGGCCACAGAAGCGAACATGGCGGCGTCCAGTTGCCTTCGAGCCAGCCGAGAAGCTGGTCGTCCTGCCCGAAAATCCGCGGTCGAGCGGCGACGGATCTCCACCCATCGTCGTCCGCAACGAGATAGGAAAACGGGCACGCCGCAATCGTGCCCGGATTCGCCAGTGACGCTTCAACCATCCCTGCTACAGCGTTCGCACCGAGCACATCGTCAGCGTCCAGGAAGAGAAGAAAGCGTCCTGTCGATTCCGCCGCTCCACGATTTCGCGCAAAGGCTCCGCCCTTGTTTGATTCGAGTCGAATCGGTCTGACGCGCGCACCGAACGAGAGAATTACGGAGCCACTTGCGTCAGACGACGCATCATCCACTACGACCACTTCAACATGCTCCCAGCTTTGGTCGAGGGCCGAGCGGATTGCATCACCGACAAAATCGGCCGAGTTGTAGCAGGGAATCACGATTGATACGAGCTGAGACGACTGCGAAGCGACCTCTATCGGGCCATCGCCACACGCTCTTCAACTGGCTCTACCGACTGCGGAGCGCGTCTCACTATACGCGCGTCATGGTCGGCGAGTTCGGCGATTCCCGTTCGTGCCCTGGTCTCGCCATTCTCCCGAATGCGACGCCGAATTTCATGATTGAGACGGAGCCGCGCTTCGTCCACATACGGGCGTTCGTGAAAGAGGTGCAGGCAGGGAATCCTGTGTCTCACCTGCTTGCCGCGCATTCCAGCATTGATGAGCCGCTCTCCCAGCGCGCGATCCTCGCCGCCATATCCCATGTCCATATCGAACCCGTTCGCCGCCATGATCGCCGCACGGGATGTTGACGAGTTGTGCCCGTTCCATGTCCGGCGAGTTGGCGTAAGGACATCGAGCACTGGCGGCACGAATCCCCCGCGGAGTAGTCTCAGCGCACGCTTTCCGGGATGCCAGCCGAGTGAGCGAAGGGTCGCTGCATTCAACGCCTTGCCAGACCTGATGTCGTCCACAGTAATGCTCGCGCTGACGTCGCGCGGAAGTTTGATGTATCCGCCAGAGAGGAAACAATTTCTGGAGGCGAGCGCAACGTGGGCCGCGACGAAATCATTCCGGGGAATGCAGTCGCCATCGGAAAAAATCAGGTAGTCACCACGCGCCGCAAGAATTGCACGGTTGAGGATCTCGGTCTTCCTGAAGCCCCTGTCCTCATGCCACACATGCAGAATATTCAGCCGGGTCTGAGCTGCAACGCGGTCGATCATGTCAGCGGTTTCGGGGCCCGACCCATCGTCCGCGATGACAAGCTCGAAGTCAGCGTGCAGCTGGCGGGAATATCCCCACATCACCTTCTCCAGCTGTTCTGGCTGGTTGTAGGTAGTGACGATGGCGGACACGCGCATGCCTTAAGCTACCCCTGCATGCCTGACACCGCGACAGGTGTTTGCGGTTCTCAGAGCTAAAGGCCCAGCGAAAGCTGAGATGATGCGAAATCGCGGGCGCTAGTCGCCGACATCGTTTGCGACGGCGAATTTTGCGCGCCCAACGTGATTCGGCCGCGAAAGCAGGTTCGTTTGAGGGCCCTTTCCATCGCGTCGTTCGCAACGCGAGGCGTGTTGTTGGTCTCACTCAGGTGCGCAAGCACAATGTGAGCGAGGCCACGATGCGCGCAGTGAGCGGCGGCGATTCCAGCAGCTCGATTGCTGAGATGTCCCTCGCGCCCGGCAATTCGCCTTTGCAGCATGAGAGGGTACGGACCGTTGCGGAGCATCTCGCCGTCGTGATTCGATTCGAGGATCAACATCTCGACTCCCTCGATTGCACTTGTGACTGTATCAGTCATGACGCCGAGGTCGTAGACTATCGCAGCGCGGACGCCGGTGGGTTTGCCCATCGCAACAATTGCGACTGGCTCTTCAGCATCATGAGAAGTGGGAACGGTGCGAACTTCGAGATCGCCAATTTTTATTGTGCCGCTCGATGCGATCGATCGGGTGTCCGCATCTGCGAGCGAAACACAAGCGCCTCTCGTTCCTTCGGTAGCGTAAATCTGCCAGCCCCATTTCTTCGCTCCCGCCGCGGCCCCCTTGGCGTGGTCGACGTGCTCATGCGTTACGATGACGGCCTCGATCGAGCGTGGATCCACTCCGATGGACGCGAGCCGCTTCGACATGACACGCGTGGAGAAACCGGCATCGATGAGAATGCGCGTGGCCCCGGCCTGCATCAAAATGGCATTTCCGTCGCTGCCACTTCCAAGCATGCAAAGCTTCATTCTGAGCTTTCGCTCACGGTGTACGCAGCGTCCAGCTGGCTCTTCCCGTTTTCGGTAAGCTTCACGTGTCTGCGCGCCATCATTCTCTCCGCAACCTCGACAAATTTCGAGCGATTATATCGCGCGTACGGCTCGGAATCACCCCACGCAAACGGAGGCACGCTCTTCGGAGTCGTACCAGCACCGAAGATATTTGCACCGGCGCCAACGATGCAGCCAGTGGTCATCATTGTGCCGATGCCTGTCTTCGCATGATCTCCCACAAGACTTCCCAGAAACTGCAAACCTGTATTACGCAGCCCGGACGCGGTCTCGAGCTGAACCGGACCGTAAGTGTTCTTGAGATTGCTCGTCGTAGTTCCAGCGCCAAAATTCACCCACCGTCCAAGGTACGAGCTGCCGACAAAACCCGTGTGCCCTTTATTCGAGTGACCGAGCATCACCGAGCCACTCATTTCACCGCGTACCTTGCAAACATCGCCAATCGAACATGCGCGAATCGCATCTCCGACGATAACGCTGTTTTCCCCGATGTACGAGGGTCCGACGATTTTTGTGAATGAGCCGATTGTCGCACCTCGGCGAATCAGTACCGGACCTTCAACGGTATCGATAACCACGAAAGGCTCGATGCTGGCCCCTGTCTCCAGGTAAACAGGATGGCTTCCGATCAACGTAGCATTCTCGATCGCGGCGCCTGAAAGAGTTGCCCCGAGAAGCGGAATGTCTTCGCAGAGCTGCGCTGATAGCTGGCCGACCAGATCCCAGACTTCGGCCAGCCATCGCCCTGCCAGCTGAGTGGGAACGGTGTCCTTATCTACAAATTCTGCCAGCGACGCGGTCCCGTTTGCGAAAC
>JANYKY010000103.1 GCA_025357975.1 Gemmatimonadaceae bacterium | reverse complement strand
CGGAAAAAGAGAACGACGAGCAACGTTCCGATCATCAGAATGAAGTTCACTTCGGGAATGAAGATCTGTCCCGCTTCCGTTTTTGATGTGTGAACGATGTTGACGCGCGGGCTGTATCCCAGCTGCACCGCTTGCTGAGTGAGCGAGAACGCCCCGGATATCAGCGCTTGGGATGCGATGATGGCCGCCATGGTCGCCAGGGCGACCAGCGGATACAGCAACATTCTTGGAGCAAGATTGAAGAACGGATTCGACGCGCTAGCCGGATCCCGGAGTATCAGCGCGCCCTGGCCGAAGTAGTTGAGCAACAACGCGGGCAAAACGAGATAGAACCACGCGAGACGGATCGGCCGAGCCCCGAAATGACCCATGTCCGCGTAGAGTGCTTCACCCCCCGTTACGACAAGAACCACGGCACCGAGCAGCACGAATGCCTGCTTGCCGTGTTCGCGGAAGAGATTTACTCCGTACAGTGGATTGACCGCCTTGAGAATCTCGGGCGCCATCGCGACTTCGTAGATACCGAGCGCCGCAATCGTCACAAACCACATCGCCATTACCGGACCAAAAATGCGGCCGACCTTCGTTGTACCCTCTTTCTGCACCATGAACAAAGTGAATAGAATCACAAGCGTTACAGGGACCACGATTGTGTGCGATTTCGGAGTGATGACTTCGAGGCCTTCCATTGCACCAAGCACGGAAATGGCCGGCGTGATCACACCATCGCCGTAAAGAAGCGAGGCACCGATCAGGCCGAGGACGATGATGATTTGTTTTCGCACCTTGTCCTGCGCCCTCTGCTGCTGCTGTAGAATGAGCGCGAGAAGTGCGAGGACGCCACCTTCCCCCTGGTTGTCGGCACGCAGAATGAAGATCAAATACTTGACACTGACGACCAGAATCAGCGCCCACACGACGAGCGAAAGAATTCCATAAATGTTCTCGGGAATTGCCTTGAGGCCGTATTCCGGCTTGAAGCATTCCCGAAGCGCGTAGAGCGGACTCGTGCCGATGTCGCCGTAGACGACCCCGAGCGCTACGAGCGTTAATTGTTTAAGGCGTCGGCCACTGGGGCGCGCCTCAGACTGAGTTGAGATGTGAGGACCTGGTTCAGTTTTTCGCGGGCGGCGTCGAGCCGGCCGCCGAGATGAATCTCCATAGGCGGGTTCTGTTGGGCAAGCGCACGACCCTGGCTGCAATCACTAATCAAGCCACCGCCGCCCAGTCAAAATGCATGCCTGACGCAATCGAATCCGGGCCGGGAATCGGCACGTCGATTGCATTTGTACCCTGTGTCGCAAATCGCGACCGATACATAACGTCAGATAGCAGCGGAGACTATATGAGCAAAGACCTCGGAGACCGTGGCGTCGAGAATCAGGTGAAGGGCTCGGCCAAGGAAATGGAAGGCAAGGTGCGTGGTGATGTCGGTGATGCAACGGACAACACCAGCGAGCACATCAAAGGTCGCGCTGAAGAGCTGAAGGGCAAGATCCAGAAGAACTTCGGCAAAGGTGAGCGCAAGGTCGACTAGAACGCCTGATCGACGTTAGAAAAAAAAGCTCCCGCGATTGCGGGGGCTTTTTTTTCGCTGCCTGCTTGGTTCTCGTTAGCTCGGGCCGGGGCGCATCGTTCCAATAAGCCTAAGGCTGGCGTAACGTGGCCTTACCGGAGTCGCGCCACGCACGTGCGTCAGCTGCCTCTTTTCTTGCCCGATCTCTCATCTCGTCGAGCTTCTTGCCTTGCTCTGGCGTCAAGACGCGCTTTAGCTGCTCCTGCGTGCTGTCGCTGATGACCTTCGCGAGCTTCTGCAGCGAATCTATCTGAGGATGCAGCGGCCTGAAGACTTCTCGCATCTGCCGCCGCCGTCCAGCCATTATCGAATCAAACTGTGTGCGTTGCGATGCAGTGAGGTCGAGCTCTTTCGCCATCCTGTCGAGTCCAGATCTTGGTGTGCCGTGGCCCCGCCCGTCATGAGAGAACGCACGATCCAGGGTGATGCCGATCGCGATGCCCGCAATGAAGGCAACGATCAGAAAAATCAGCGCATAGCTCTTTGAGCGTTGCATCGTAGTCCGCTAGTGTGAAAGGACGTAGTCGAAAGTAGCGTCACGCGCAGACGCCTTGTCGGACGCCAGTACCGCAGCGGATGCATCCACTTCCGGAGTAGGCGACTGCAACGCCATCTCGTACGCAGTCTGCGTTTCCGAATCCGAGATGCGCCGGTTAATCACACTCGTAACTGCGAAAATTGCGGTCGCGGCGATAAGGCCAGCCTGCGCCCATGGACCAAGCACTGTCCACCAACTTGTTTCGGACACCCCGGCCGATTTGACGCGAGACATTATTCGCTGTTCCAGTCCCGCCCAGTAAGCTTCTGTATCACCCGCGACAGGGCCATACGCATCACTAACGAGCTGGCGCAGAGGCTCGCCGAGCGAGTCGGGGTCAAGCCGTCCGGATGTACCTGGAAAGTTCAGTTCGTCACTCATTGCTATCCCCTCAAGTCCTGCAAAAGTCCGCGCAGCTTCTGACGCGCGTGATGAAGATCGGATCGGGCGGTACCGCCAGGAATACCCAACATCTCACCGATCTCCACGTGTGTGAACCCTTCGATATCATGTAGTACGATTACCGACCGAGCACGTTCCGGAAGCTCCGCCAATGCCTCGGCAAGCCTGCTCCGCAACTCGGCGTCTACTGCGGGATCGCGGAACGGAGATTGAAGAGCATCGCTGAGCTCGTCGGTTGTCCGCACCTTTCTCCGTCTTGCGAGGTCGAGTGCGGCATTGGCGACGATACGGTTTAGCCAGGCGCCGAATGCCTGCGCCGTGTCGAACCGGTCGAGCGCCTGATACGCGCGAACGAACCCTTCCTGGACTGCATCCTCCGCATCCTCGTGAACGGTCACGATCGCTCGGGCCACCAAATACGCGCGCCGCTGGTGCAAACGCACAAGGACCGCGAAGGCATTGTGATCGCCAGCGCGGGCCTTTTCAGCCAGCGCGCGTTCCTCATCTGGGATACGCACCGGCCCGGACAAGCGTTGAGGCCTAGTGAGCGGTTGGAGCGGCGACAGTCGGCGCGCCGCCAGGCGGAACGGCGGCAGCAGGTGGCGCGGCCGCTCCTGGCGGCTGAGCCGCTGACTTCTCCGCGGCTTCCTTGCCTTCAAAGTGACGATTCGTTAACCAGACGATTGTCAAAACGAGCAGGAACAGGACAGATCCGCCGAGCACCAGTCCAGAAAGTGCGGCGCCAAGGTCGCGGCTCTTGGGTCTCGGAGCAGAGGACATCTCGTTAAGCCTTCGCCGGCGAATCCGATACGCGCACTTTTGACATGCTGTCGTTGGCTTTGATAGTCTTCACGATGTCCACCCCGTCCGTAACCTTACCGAACACAGTGTGGACGCCGTTGAGATGCTTCGTGTTGCCTTCGTTCAGGACGATAAAAAACTGGCTGCCGCCCGTGTTCTTGCCGGCGTGTGCCATCGATAGGGAACCGATCTCGTGCTTGTGCGGATTGCCTGCTGTCTCGCAATCGATCTTGTAGCCGGGGCCGCCAGTGCCGACCCGGCGATCGCCTTCAGGAAGATCGCGTGAGAGCGGATCTCCGCCCTGTACGACAAAATCGGGAATGACACGATGAAACTTGATTCCATCGTAATAGCCTTCATTGGCGAGCTTCTCGAAGTTGGC
>JANYKY010000315.1 GCA_025357975.1 Gemmatimonadaceae bacterium | reverse complement strand
GAGATCGTTGCAGGTGCTCTGCAGGACCACGACAGGGCCGTCATAGTCGGCGAGCCGACCTACGGAAAGGGAAGTGCGCAGACCGTCATCCCTCTTGGAGCTGCCGGGGGACTGAAGATCACCACGTCACGCTGGTACACGCCCTCGGGACGCTCGATCAGTCGCCGGCTTGCACGAGACGACGGCGACGCGCAGTCAAACGCCGACGAGTCGAAAAAGAAGTTCAAGACCGACGCTGGTCGGGTAGTCTACGATGGCGGCGGCATCACACCGGACGTAATGGAAAGTGACAGCGGTTACACGGCAACCGCGCGGATCCTGCAAGGCGCGCTCAACCGCAGCGTTGGCGCGTTCAGGGATGCCCTCACTGAGTATGCAATCAGCCTGAAGGTCGGAAAGACGATTACGTCACCAGATTTCGTCGTTAGCCAGGACATGCTCGACGAGCTGTGGAAGCGCATGACGGCTCGCGGCATCACGATGGACAGGAGCATTTACGATGAATCGTCTTCAGTCGTGAAGCTTTTGCTCGGGTTTGACATCTCGCGTTACGTATTCGGCCCCGATGCCGAGTTCAGGCGTCGCGTAGCAAACGATCACGCGATTGCGACTGCGCTATCACTTGCCACGGGAGCGACGACTCAACGGGCGTTGCTCGACCGCGCGTCAACGAGACAGCAACAGCAGCAACAGGCGCTGGGCAAGGAGTGACCGAGCGAGTCCTGGTTGTGGGAGCAGGACACGTGGGGCGCGGACTTTTTCGCGCCTTTCGTTCATCAGGTATCAACGCTCTTGGCCTGCACGGTCGCCGCCCTTCTGGATTTGCGACTTCAAGTGGTGCTCTTCCTCCTTCGATTGCAGACGCGAATACCATTGTGATCGCTGTGCGTGACAATCAGATCGACGAGGTTCTCGCTGATCTCATTGCCGAACGGGGTAAGAGCGGACGGGGGCGGCTGGCATCCGGAACGGTGATCGTTCATACGTCGGGCGGCGCGGAGCCGGAGTTACTGCCGCGGCTTGCGGATCTCGGATTGAGTGGAGGCACATTTCATCCCCTTGTTCCGTTTGCGAATCCCGATCGCGCCCCGGAGTTGCTTAAGCATGCGTGGATTGGGATCGATGGTGACGAGCAGGCGAGAGCGACCTCTCGGAGGCTCGCCGGACAGATTGGAGCGAGAACGCTCGAGATACCCGCTGGCGCGAAGAGCGTCTATCACGCCGCGGCGGTCATGAGCTCGAATTTTCCAGTTGTGCTTGCCGCGGTCGCAAGCTCGATGCTGACAGGCTTGGGGATTCCAGAGCGTAGCGCTCAACAGGCTGTGCACAGTTTGATGGAGGCGGCTGTCTCCAACATATCCGAGGCGACTCCTGAGGAGGCGCTCACCGGGCCAGTTGCACGCGGCGAGTCGGATACAGTTATGCGGCATCTCGGCGCGCTCCGGGGCGACCCTGAAGCGCGAGCGGTATACAAAAGGATGTCGCTTGCTGCCCTGGAGATTGCTGCGCGAGGCGGAACTGACCCAGTCAAGATCGAGGAGATCCGGAAACTCCTGCTACTCCGATAACAATACCGCTTGACGCTGACTAAGCCGACCGAGACCGATGCCGGGTTGTCTAGTTTCCCATCGCGGCTGAGGAATCCAGCACTCGCGCATTCTTCGGAGGGGTGAAGCGAAACTCCGACGCCGGAATATCGAGGTTGGTTTGAAGCCTCGTGATGGTTACTACACGCGTCAGCCCATTCGCATCCACGACCTCGAACTGGCGGATGCTGTTGTCCTGGGCGTCCACCCATACTTTCGCGCGCGAGAACAATCCGTTCTGTGCCTTTGGCACAAGCGCGACGACGTTGGCTCGACGCCCGGACACCATCGCGGTGCCGGCTGAGGTGATCACGTAACGACTCGACGGCGAGGAGAGAAAAAGCTCACCCGGTTCCACCAGCGCCATGCCGCTCTTACCACTCGAAGGAAGCCGTATCACCTGGTTCGGCGCACTGCTCGGTAGATACACCCAGAGAGATTTCCCGTCCGCTACGACGCGGTCACCTTTTGGATCCGTAAAATTTACGGCGAGAAAATTAGGTGCCTTGCGAAGCATCACACCGTGCGACACGACGTTGGTGCCAGTAAGTGGGTTCGTGATGGCCTGATCGAATTCCGCTCGAACAGTTTTCATCTGCGTGTACGCGCTCGACGCGCGCTGCATAATGACGTCCGGGGTCTGCGCCTGAAGGACTGATGCAGTGCCGAGTGCGAGAATAACGGGGAATAGTTTCATGTCAGGCATTACCCGCAGTAGCCGCCGCCGTTCCTGATTTAGCCACAGGGGGAGTAACGCGCCGGCCGATTGCGATTGCG
>JANYKY010000024.1 GCA_025357975.1 Gemmatimonadaceae bacterium | reverse complement strand
CCATGACAGCCATTCCAGTATGTGCCGTCACCTCTTTGGCCCAATCGATCTGGCGGGCGGCCATGTCAGCATTACCGTGAAAAACCAGAACGAGCCCATGGTCAGAATGAGGTCGGCCAATGACATATCCTGTCAACTGCTGGCCGTCGGTCGCCACGTAGCCTACGCGAAGCGAATTATCGACTTCGGGATAGGGAGGGCCCTGTGGCTGGAAGGTGATCCGCTCCTGAAATACCGAAACGAGCCCAACGAAAACGACGGCAACAACGAGGAGCATCGCTGCCAGACCAAGAATGATGTTCAGCTGCCTGCTCCGGACAATTGAGACCATGGCTTCATTGGGTTACTGTGCGGAACGCCATCCATCCATGAGCATGCGAATACCTGTAGAAAAATTTCGTCTCGATAATGGGCTTCTCGTCATGCTGTCGCAGGACAAGACAGCGCCGATAGTAGCCGTGAATTTGTGGTATCACGTGGGTTCTGCCAATGAGCGGAGCGGCCGCACCGGCTTTGCTCACCTGTTCGAACACATGCTGTTCCAGGGGTCCGAGAATGTCACCGCGAACGAGCACTTCGAGCTTGTTCAGCGTGCTGGCGGAACCCTCAATGGGTCGACGTGGCTAGAACGCACCAACTATTTCGAAACAGTGCCATCGAATCAGCTCGCGCTGGCGTTATGGCTCGAATCAGACCGGATGGGTGCCCTGCTTCCCGCGATGACCCAGAAAAAACTCGACACACAGCGCGATGTTGTGAAAAACGAGCGACGCTGGTCGGTAGACAACCAGCCATACGGAACATGCTGGGAAAAGCTGCAGGAGCTGGCATTTCCTGAGTGGCACCCATTTCATCATTCGTTGATCGGATCGATGGAAGATCTGTCAGAAGCTTCCCTGGAAGATGTCGCGCAATTCTTTCGCACGTATTACACGCCGGACAATGCCGTCCTGTCGATTGCGGGAGATTTCGAGGTAGACGAGGCTCGGAAGCTCGTCGAGCTGTATTTCGGGCCGATACCAAGGGGATCGGGTAGGCCGCCGCTGAACAAAATGGACCTGCCAGCCACGTTTGGCAGATCGAGGCGGGTTGTGGTGGAGGACGATGTAAGCCTGTGCCGCATCTACATGGCATTTCGCTCACCCGTATTCGGGAGCCGTGAGTATTACGCAGCCAGCGTTGCCGGCGCGATTCTGGGAATGCGCAGAGGAAGCCGGTTGTACCGGTCGCTGGTAAGAGACCGGCAGATTGCTGCCGATGCGACGGCATTTACATTCGACCTCGCCAAGGGCGCCGATATTCTCATTATCGACGTTACCGCGCGCCCCGACATCGCCGCAGAACAGCTTGAAGCGGAAGTAACGAGAGAGGTGGATCTGATGCGCAAGGATGGCGTGTCGGAGGCAGAAGTCGACCGGGCTGTAGCCTTGATTCAGACAGATATCGTCACGGTGATGCAGACCGCGAGCGAAAGAGCCGATCGCCTGTCGATGTTTGCAACCCTGCTCGGCGATCCTGACCTGGTAAACGAGCAAGCCGATCTCTATGCCGCGGTCGCGGCTGCGGAGGTGACTGCATTTGCACGAGACCGAATGGGTCCGGACAATAGAGCGATTTTGATCTACGTGCCGAAGGAAAGGCCAGAGACGATCAACGAGGATGACTCCGTGGAAGTGGCTGCCTCGTGATCAGACCACAACCTTCCGCACCGCGTGAGTATCACTTTCCGAAGTTCGAGGTGAGGATACTCGAAAACGGGATGCGCATCATCGTCGCATCTGTTCAGAAGCTTCCAGTCGTCACGGTGCTGGCGGTAATCGATGCGACGGCGATTGCAGATCCGGCTGGCAAGGAAGGACTCGCAGAGCTGACGGCGCAAGCCATCCGTGAAGGCACGACGGATATAGATGGCGCTCAACTCACGCTCGAGTTTGAAAAGCTCGGCACATCCTTCGAATCCGGAGCCGACTGGGATAGCACCGTTGCGAGCATGACAGTTTTGCGAGACAAGCTGGCCAAGGCGTTTTCGCTCTTCAGCGATGTAATTATGGCGCCTGCTTTTCGCTCGGACGACATCGAGCGCCTGAAAGCAGAGCGTCTCTCTGAGCGCCTCCAGATAATCGACGAGCCACGCGGTCTGGCAGAGGAAACTTTTTCCCGATTTCTCTACGCCGAGGGTGCACGCTACGGCGAACCGATGAGCGGGAGCTCGAAATCGGTCACTGCGATTACACGAGACGACGTTGCAAACTTTTATAGTGAGAACTATTCCGCTGCATCGACCACGCTGATTTTCGTCGGCGATCTCACTCTCGATGAGGGTGTAGAGCTTGGGCAAGCGAGCTTCGGTGCGTGGAAGGGAGCTCGCAAAAGCATCGTAGTAAAGGCCGACGTTCCTGCACGGACATCACGTGCATCGAGAATCGTTTCCAAATCGGATGCCGCGCAGTCGGAGCTACGAATCGGGCATGTAGGAGTGCCCAGGGTGCACAAAGATTATTTCTCAATCGTTGTGATGAACGCGATCCTGGGAGGTTTGTTTTCATCCCGGATAAATCTGAATCTCCGTGAGGCACACGGATTTACGTACGGAGCATCGTCGTACTACGATTGGCGCCGGCAGGCAGGACCTTTTGTCATCTCCACAGCGGTGCAAAGCGAAGTGACAGTTGCGGCAATTACCGAAGTGCTCAACGAGATCGATCGCATCCGCAACGAACAGATCGGAGAAGATGAGCTCTCACTGGCAACAAGCTATCTGGGAGGAGTATTCCCAATTCGCTACGAGACCACTGCAGCAATCGCGGCCGCTCTTGCGAACATGGTCACGCTCAAGCTTCCAGAGAGTTACTACGACACTTACCGCTCGAACATTGCCGCCGTTACAACTCTCGATGTGTTGAATGCGGCTAAGGAGTACGTACATCCGGATGAGCTGCAGATCCTTGTCGTTGGCGATCCAACTTTGCTCAAAGCACCGATTGAAGCATTGCAGGTTGGGCGGCTTACCGTGCTCGATTGGGTGGAAGCCTGACAACGCCTGACGGGGCAGATAGCTCAACAGGGAAAATTTCGTCCCGCCGGGTTTACAGCGGCAGGGTAGTCTCGCTCGATGTTGACACTGTGCATTTTCCGAATGGAACTACCGGCGAGCTGGAGATGATCCGGCATTCGGGTGCCAGCGCGATTGTTCCGATTCTAGAGATACCTGGAGAGGAAGACCAGGTCTTGTTGATCCGACAGTACCGGTATGCTGCGGAGGGCTTTCTATATGAAGTACCGGCCGGACGTCTGGAGGCAGGCGAGCCGCCCGAAGCCTGCGCTCACCGCGAGCTTAAAGAAGAAACTGGCTATTCAGCGGGGACGCTGATTCCGCTCACCACGATTTTCACAACACCCGGCTTTACCGATGAACGAATTCATCTTTTCGTTGCCCGGGGATTGACTTCTGGGCAGTCAGCGCTCGAATCCGATGAGATTCTGGAAGTTCATCCGACTTCAATTGGGCGAGCCCTGCAGATGATAGACGAGGGGCTTATCATCGACGGAAAAACGATCGTGGCCCTTCTGCTAGCAGCTCGGTCAGGGCAATCCGAGTAACCCTCTTAGAGCCAAAGGGATCGAACAGACGTACAACTGATGCGCGGGTGTCACAATAAAGGGACACACGATGGTTCATAACTGGACAACCACCCTGTAAGAGTCGGCTAAGTAGTTGATACTTATAGGCTTACAGAATGTTCCATCACGGCATGTCCCCTGCATTAGTCATGTACGTCAGTCATGTACGTCAAAGGGATCTGAAAACCAGGAGGGCGACACAATCCCCTCTTCGTCAGATTCTCAATTCCTGGGGGTAAGTATGGCAAGCATCGCTCGTAAGCAGGTAGTCCCGCTTCAGGGAGCGACGGTCCGGGAACAGCTTCACGCAATGGATGACTCCGGCGTCGTGACAGCGTTCCTCGGCGGTGAAGAACGTGCTTTTTCAGAGCTGGTGGAGAGATACCAGACCAGGCTCTTGAACTTTGTGTATAGAACAATCGGAGATCGTGAGAAGGCGGAAGATCTGGTGCAGGAAGTATTCATCCGCGTATACCGCCATCTGCACAGATTCGACCGATCGAAGAAGTTCTCGACGTGGGTATACACGATTGCATCGAACCTCGCCAAGAACGAGCTGCGAAATCGGTCCAGAAACCCGCTTGTTCTCTTCCAGACCGTGCAGAAGAACTGGCAGGATGACGATCGTCCTCTTCAGTTCGAGGATGCGACGTCACGGCCCGATGACATGTACAGAAAGCGCCATTTGAGGGAGATCGTCGAAGAGTCGGTTGCCAAGCTGCCGGAACATCACCGAAACGTGTTCATTCTCCGCGAGCTCGAGGGCAGGTCGTATGAAGAGATTGCCGAGATCACGGACTGCAATCTGGGCACCGTAAAATCGCGTTTGAACCGGGCCAGAAATTCGTTCGCGGAGCTTGTTGCGCCCTTTATGGACTAGGTGACAGGTTAGGGATGACGGGAACCAGTATCCGCATGATGGGTACTGGTAACCGCACCCTCCAACCACGCCTTCATGGACTGTCGGGAATTTCAGGAAAAACACTTCGCATTTGTAGATGACACGTTGCCTGGCATCGATTTCATCGGCATGCAGATGCATCTAAATGAGTGTGAGAAGTGCGAGAGAAAGGACTCCAGCGTTCGACGCTCCCTGATGTTGTTCAGAAACCTCTCGCCGATTGAGCCGTCACCGGAATTTTCAGCGCGGTTGTATCAGAAGCTCGAGCAGGCGAAAGCCGAAGATGCGGCCATGCTTCACTCAGGTCGTTCGCGCCGGTTCGCAGCGGCCGTCGCACTGACAAGCATCGTCATGCTTGGCTATATCGGCGTATCGCTGCGGCAAGTTGACTTTCCGCAGGACATCGTTTTTCCGCCTGTGGTTGCCAGCATTCCGGAGAGTGCAACTGCCCCCATTACTTCACCGGGGACCGCAATGGTTGCGTCGGTACCGGCGGGACTGCCGATGTGGACCGCGGCACTATTCGCCGAGCAGGCAACCGTTCACTTCGCTTCGATGGATCTGGCGGCGGCCAATAGGTAGTCCCGTTGCAGCGGACATCCGTCCGCGGACTTTATATTAGCAGGATGCCTCCTGCGTCGGCCCTCAAGACAATGCGTGACGCCATCAAGCGCGGCGTTTTTGACGGGGCTTATTACATCTGCGGTGAAGACGAATTCCAGAAAGAAGACGCCATGCGTCAACTGATTGCCGCGGCGATCGAGCCTGGAATGCGCGACTTCAACATGGAAGTGAGACGCGCACAGGAGATGGATGCAAAATCTCTCGATGCTGCGCTGTCCGCGGTTCCGATGATGGCTGATCGCCGCGTCATCGTCATTCGTGACGCATCTGCAATGCGAAAAGATCCTCGAAAGGTCCTGGATCGATACCTTGCCAAGCCTTCCCCAGACGTTATGGTGCTGCTCGTGGAAGCCGCGGGCGGAAAAACTGACGCTTCGCTGGCAAAAGCCACGACTGTGCTCGAGTTCCATCCGCTGACTGCAGATCGAATTCCGAAATGGATCGCGCATTACGCATCCATAAAGTTCGAAACGCGAATCACTGCCGATGCCTCGGAGTTGTTGCAAAGCGCTGTGGGGACTGATTTACATCAATTGGTCGGCGAGCTGGACAAGCTTGCGAGCTATACGAATGGCCGAGAGATAACGGAGGGCGACGTGTCGGCAGTCGTGGGCGTTCGGCGGGGCGAAACCATGGCTGATTTTCTTGATCAGGTGGCGATGCGGAATGCATCCAGAGCGCTCGAGCTCCTGCCACTTATTCTGGGCCAGCCAAAGACCAGTGCTGTTACACTCGTGATGGCTCTCTCGACACAGACAATAGCTTTATCGTGGGGAAGGGCACGGATGGATGAAGGCCTGTCCCAGAACAGACTACAGAACGAATACATCAATACTTTGCTCAAGCAATCCGGCTCGGCGTTTACGGGACGGTCGTGGGGATCCGCGGGCGCAGCTTGGGCGAGCGCGACGGACAGGTGGACTCCCAAGTCTCTGGACAGAGCGCTTGGTGCATTGCTCGAGGCTGATATTGCATTGAAGGAAACAAGGGTCTCGTCGGAAGAGCAGGTGATAGCGACACTTGTACTTTCAATGTGTATCGATGACGACAGAAGCATGGCAGCATAACGCAGTGGAGAGCAGGAACATGTCAAGATTATTCTGGTCCGTACTGATCGCCGCGTTGTTGCCGGCAGCGGCGATCGCACAGGGAAGCGCGGTCGTCAATCCGGCTTACCGGAGAGCTCAGACTCTCGTGAACGACGGTAATCCAACGGCTGGCCGCGCAGTGATCGACTCGATGCTGAGCGTTGCGACGCAGGGCACCAACGAATATGCCGAGGGAATTTTCTGGCGAGCGGTGCTCGCTGCGACGGCGGCGGACGCGGAGATGGATTACAGGCGGATAGTCGTCGATTATCCGCAATCTCCGCGCGTTGAAGACGCCTTGATTCGACTCTCGCAGCTCGAGATAGCTCGTGCCAACTATGATGCGGCGATTCGTCACCTCAACACTCTGATCGTCGAACATCCGGAAAGCTCGTCTCGCGGAAGAGCCGGCTACTGGCTGGCGCGAGCGCTCTTTGACAAGAATGACATCCCAGGCGGATGCGCGGCTACATCCGATGCCCTTGCGCGGACCAGTGACGACGACGCGGAACTCAAGAATCAGATCACGTATCTGAACCAGCGGTGCGCTGGTGTGGCGCTAGCCACAACGCCACCCCCAACGACGTCACAATCCACGCAGCCACAAGCCACGCAGCCACAAGCCACAAGCCAACAACAAACAGCAGCCGTGCCCCCCGTATCGTCCAAAGCACCAGGAATGGTAAAGGCGCCACCGATGGTAAAGCCTGTTTTAAAGCCGGCTCCGGAAAAAGCTGTGACGGTGGAAAAAGCAGCAACAGGGAACGGTACTTACTCGGTGCAGATTGCGGCTTACAACGTCAAGTCACAGGCAGTAGCGATGGTCGCAAAGCTCAAGAAGCGCGGATATGAAGCACGCGTGGATGGAGAGAAGGCTCCATTCAGGGTAAGAATCGGTAACTACGCTACCTCCGGCCAGGCAAGCGCAGTACAGAGATCGTTGAAAGCAAAACAAATCGACGGGTTCGTGGTGCAGGCCGACACCCAGTGAGCCGAGTGACGCCGACTCCCCTGATGGTGCAGTACAGGGAGATCAAGGATCGTCACCAGAATGCGATCCTGTTTTTCCGGATGGGCGATTTCTATGAAATGTTCTATGAGGATGCGGAGATCGCTTCCCGCGCACTTGGGCTGACGCTTACTTCGAGAAATAACGGCGGCTCTTCAGAAGTTCCGCT
>JANYKY010000010.1 GCA_025357975.1 Gemmatimonadaceae bacterium | reverse complement strand
TTTTCGCGGTATTCAGGACGCCTACATGCGCGAGCACGGCATCGACTACTTCGAGAACAGTCGGCGCGCCACGCTGGCCCAGCAGCAGTACGCGATCCGCAACCCCAAAAACTACAGCGGCTACGGTGAACTCTGCTGGGGGATCACGGCGAGCGACGGCCCCGGCCCGGAAGCACGCCGGATAAGAGGCATCCGCCGGCGCTTTTACGATTATGTGGCACGCGGAATCCCCGACGGGCCGGACGATGGCACCATCGCCCCGTGGGCTGTTGTCGCTTCGCTGCCGTTCGCGCCGGAGATCGTGCTCCCGACGATAAGCTACTTGAACGAAGCCTACCCGCAGACGATGAGCAAGTACGGACTCAGGTGCAGCTTCAATCAAACCTTCGGCGACGCGAACCACGACAAGCAGGCCTGGCACTCCCAACGCTATTACGGACTCGATCAGGGCCCGGTCGTTCTGATGATCGAGAACTACCTCTCGGGTTTCCTCTGGAATTTGATGAAGCGATGTCCACCCGTTGTCTCGGGGTTGCGAAGGGCGGGTTTTACGAACGGCTGGCTCGAAACGTTTCCGCAAAATTCATCGAGGGCCGACATGCATCAGGAAGATGCATAAGGCACGACGGCACACCATGGCACACCGACGGGATTCGGGTGACGATCATGTTCGACGTCGACGGATGCCGGATCTCGACAGCTGGGGCAATCATGCCATCATGGCGATCCGCCTTCGAGCAGTGGATGACCCACACAACACGGAGTGATCATGGAACCAGATTTTCTTACCCGGTTGCCGGCCCAGGTACCGCCTGAACTCATCCCGGGGATCAGCACATGTGCGGCGACCGTTCGACAGTTCGGAGCTTGGGATCTGGTGGCGAGTGCTCCGCGGCAGCAACACAAATCTTTGCCCGCTATTCGAATCCATGGCGAAGCCACGACGACATCTCACGAGGAATAAAGTCGATGAAAAGCTCGAAACTGTTTCATGTGCTAAGTGTGGTTTTCGGAATCGCCGGGTTGCTTCTATGGGCCGTGGCAATTTTCGCCGTGCCCGCCGGGGCTCTTGGTTTTGGCCAGACGAGAGAAACTATGCTAATGTGCGCCATGGTATCGCTCCTTGCCGCCATCTGGCTGCTCGTCGGAGCGATGCATCACATCACGCTCGCGAAGATGGGAGAGACCGTTTGACCGACTTTTGGACTGGAGCTCGAAGCGCAGTCCATCACCGCCGAATGTCATCATCGTGCTGACGGAAACCGATCATCTGGACGCAGCGGCCTCGACTCCACTTTCACAATCGCCAGTCCAGATGAATGAAATCGAACAGGCCGGGACGCATCCTCGCGCAGGGTTGATCCGCATAGTTCGAGTCCTCGCACGACACGGTTTTCTGCAGGCGATCAGAGGCGGAAGTCACCTTCCAACTCCGGTTCAGGTCCGCGAGGCTCTGGAGGAGCTTGGTGTTGTCTACCTGAAATTCGGCCAGGTGCTCGCGCTGCGGCGGGACATCCTTCCTCCAGAATACATCGCCGAGTTGGAGCGTCTCCACGACAATCTGGCCCCGGTTCCGTTCGCTGTAGTCCGCGAGATCATCGAGCGGGAGCTCGGCCAGCCGATCGATGCATTGTTTCAATCGCTCGACGAGAAACCTATGGCTGCGGCGACGATAGCCCAGGTTCACATGGGAACTCTTCACGATGGACGGCAAATCATCGTCAAGGTCAAGCGTCCAGACGTGGAGGCTCGCGCCACTGCCGACCTGCCGACTCTACAGTATGTAGCCGCGTGGGCCGAGAGAGTTCAACCGTCGCTTCAGCAGCTGGATATGGTCGGCATGGTACGGGAGTTTCGGGGAGCTCTTTTCCGTGAAATGGACTTGAGGCTGGAAGCCCGCACCATACTCAGATTCCGTGCGAGTCTTTCCGATACCCCCGAGCTCTGGATCCCAGAGCCAATCGCAGGACTCATCACGCGCGGCGTTCTGGTTGAGGAATTCTCACCTGGAGAGCGCGTCGACCTGTATGCGGACGCCCATCCGGAGGAGAAGAAGCGACTGGCGCGAAGCGTCGCGCTGATTGCGATGCACCAGGTGTTCGAGACCGGCTTGTTTCACGCCGATCCCCATCCGGGGAACATGTTCGTTCTCCAAGATGGACGCCTGTGCCTTCATGACTTCGGAATGATAGGCGAGCTCGACGAAAAAGTCCGCGATTCGCTGGGCGACATGCTGGAGGCGACTGTCCGGGGAGATGCAACCGCAGTAGCTGAAGCATATCTGGAGATGGGCCTTGCGCAGGAGGATGCCGACCCGGAAGCTCTCGCGGCAGATCTACGGCCCCTAATGCAACAGGTTCATGAGAAGCCGCTGGAAGAAGTGTCAATCGGCGAGACCCTTGATGCGCTGTTAAAAACGGGAACGAGGAACAAGGTAAGAAATCCAGGTTCATTGCTGCTTCTTACCCGGGGATTTCTGATCACGGAAGCAATACTCGAGCGGCTCGACCCGACGCTCAACGTGATGCAACTCTTCTCCATCGAGATTCCGAGGATTGTCGCGGGAAGATTTTCGGCGGCGCGCGCCGGAGAAAAGGGCCTTCATTTTCTGCGGGACCTTGGGCGATTGATTGGTGCGGGCCCGGGCGATGTAAGAAAGAGCCTGGCCCGTATCGCTCGTGGAGATCTTGGACGTGTCCACATGCCTGATCTTGAGGCGGCCGCAGCGCGCGCAGGCCGCGATATCGAGCGGCTTACGGGTGGAGTGACATCGGCAGCGCTTCTCATCTCAGGCTCGCTTCTCGGAACTACCTCCGGATGGCACAGAGTGATTGGAGACCTGCTTCTCGGAGTCGGAATCGTTTCCACGTTAGCCGTCGCCATCGGCGCCTGGCGCCGAGGTCGCTTACAGTAGCTGAGTAGTTTCCGAATCTACCGTCATCCTGGGTGCCGGCTATGCTCTGTAAGGGTCCATGGCCACACAGTTCATCGGAGGCGCTATGCATGACAATGATGCGCAGGACAACAAGGTTCACGGCGGAAATAGCGACGAAACCCCGGCCGCTGGGTTAGCGCGCC
>JANYKY010000526.1 GCA_025357975.1 Gemmatimonadaceae bacterium | reverse complement strand
CGGTTGCCGTGCTGTAGCCAAGCCCCCGCAGCGATTCGACCATCGCCGCGGCGCGGGGCGGAGCACTGCGCCGGCCAATCTTGCTATTGGTCAAGGAAGCTTCTCAGCACGCGACTACGACTGGGATGTTTGAGCTTTCGTAGCGCCTTTGCTTCAATCTGTCTGATGCGCTCGCGAGTAACGCCGAATTGCTGGCCAACCTCCTCCAAGGTGTGGTCCGTTCGCATCCCGATTCCGAATCTCATTCGGAGGACGCGTTCCTCGCGTGGCGTGAGCGTCGACAGTGTATCCGTCACCTTGCGCTTTAACTCAGCTTCAATCTTCTGAGTCAGAGCCGAAGTGGCGTCCGGATCTGCAATCCGGTCGACTAATCGATATTCGTCGTCGAGGAATTCATCCAAGGTCGCAGGCAGTTCGGCCACGCGAAGCAGATTCCGTATGCTCTTGATTGGAATTTCCAGCCCATTGGCAATCTCCTCAAGAGTCGGATCGCGATTTTGCAGTCCCGCGCACTCTATTTGGAAACGATTGATCTTTGCCAGGGATTCGATCCTGTGGACCGGGATCCGGATGAGACGCGCCTTATCGGCGATGGCTCGAGAAATGCACTGACGAACCCAGTGCATCCCATAATTCTGAAATCTGAAACCGCGCTCCGGATCGAAAAGTTCAATCGCTCGAAAAAGGCCAATACTGCCCTCCTGGACCAAATCGGGAATGGGCAAGCCTCTTCCCTCGAACCGCCTTGCGAGACGAAGGACGTGAGGCAGATGCGCCACGATAACCCGATCCCGCGCTTGCCGCGCGGCGGATCGGCACGTGGTTATTACGCTGGCGCTCGCCCCGTCACCGTCCCTTATGAGGTCCGAGAGAAAGCGTTCGAAGAACGCATTTGACAGCGCGAGGTCCTTGATCGCTCGGGCCAGAGTGCGCGTGATGGCTGAAGAACGCGTGGGCGAGAGGTCGGCCAACATGATCTGCTGCATGGCAGCAGCGAACTGCGACGGTAACGGGGGCGAAGAGGCTCGGGCGCTGATCGAGACATCAACAATCCCGTCAGTCTGCCCGGATTCGATCGCCGTTTCATCGCCGGCTTGTTCGGCCGTATCATCCTCACCCGCGTAGTCGATTTCGGATGGGTCATCGGGCTGTTCGAGTTCGGAAATCAGAGTGAAAGGAAGCTGGCCCGACTCAACGCGGCGGCAGTATGCCCGCAACAGCGCCAAGGCGGGAGATGACTGCGCGATGGCAAGGGCTTCCTCGTCGGCAGCCTTGCGGATCGTCCGAAAGAGGGTGACTTCTTCAAACCTGTCGAGCGTGCGCATTTGCGCGATTTCACGCTCGGCAATAACGAGCGGGTCATGACGGCTATCCAACAGGCAGTCGACTTCAAGCAAAAGCTCCGCCGCATCGGCCAGCTCTTCCGGACTGCCCTCGGACTCGGTTTCGGGCCCCAAGTCGTTACGGTAGGGCGACCCAAGGCCCACGACTTGTATTCCGGCGTCGCTCGCAACCCGCGCGAAGTGCACCAACAGCTCTTGGGAGGCAGGTCCTTCCAAAGGGGGCATGAACCGATCGATTTCCGTGAGATCGATCAGACCGGTTCGAGTGCCCTCAACGAGGCTTTTCGGGAGATAGTCCCGGAGTTCGTCGGAGAAATTCGACGATGCAATCCGATCCAAAATGACAGACGGAAGCGAGATGATGACATCCCGCCATTCCTCGTCCTCGAACTCGCTGTCGTGCGAGGAAAGGATCCGCTGCACTGATGCGACTTCAGCAACTGCGGTAGCGTCGTGATCCGGAGCAGCCGGCTCCGCATATTCCTCCCAATCACCAACATCGTGCACTGACTCGACAACGTTGGACCTGAGAGCCGCGACCGCTTCAGTCTTCTGTGGAGCGGAGGCTCGTTCGAGTGAATCAAGATATTCCGCAACCTTGATATGTCCGCCGCGGCGGGCCCAGCCAGCGGCATCCATTCCTAATACGTCAGTTTGCGTTGGATCGCTGCCCGCCTCCACGAGGAATTCGCAAGCTCCGGCGTGTCCGCGCGACGCTGCCAACATCAGCGGTGTTCGACCGACCCCATCCCTCGAATTTACACTTTTCCCAGACCTGAGATGAGCACTGATGGCGGCTGTCATGCCGGAGGCCAGCGCCAGAGCGAATAGTCGTCCGACACCGTCGGAAGCTGAATTCGAGTTTTCATGTGATAATGGCGCAGCGGACATCGCTCAACGGCCACTGCGGGTCGGAACGTGCGCACTACGCAGCGCAAACATCACAGGCACGTGAGTTCGTTCTCGCAAAAGAATGAACAGCGCCTGCCGCGATCCGGAATCTAACTCTTTCAACCGTCCCCCCGGAGCCGTGCTGCGCGCGCGAAAGAATTGGTCAGGTCGCCGATACATCAAGTCAATTCGCATGATGCCGGTTGGTTGACGAAATAACGCACAAAACTGATCCCTTCGCCAAGTTACGAAGAACCTGGGTGCAAAGGCAACAAGTCAATTGAAACAAAATAAATTATCGGGGTGACGCCATGATTTCGACCATTGGTCTTCCGCCCGTCACGTTGCCCGAAAAGGCCAAAATGGGCGCAAAGAAGACACTAGCGAGGCCAGGTCGGCCGAGAGATAATTAGGATGTGCGGCGCGTTAGGTGGCGGGCGGGCGCGGCGCGGCTGCACAGCCCTCACGAGCGTGTTAATGGTATACACGGCGTATACACAAACTACGGACTGGGATTAGGCAGATCCGCCGAGAAAGTTTTCTCTAGAGAGAAAAAGTTGGTCGGGGAGACAGGATTCGAACCTGCGACCCTCTGCTCCCAAAGCAGATGCGCCCGATAAAGGCCCATTTTTGACCTTGAGATATTGGAACATCGGTCGCTTGGCCCATATATTCCGAAACTGGCGC
>JANYKY010000302.1 GCA_025357975.1 Gemmatimonadaceae bacterium | reverse complement strand
CGCAATCGCCGCGTCGCATGGCGACAGGGATGTTCTGGTTCCGATCGGGTCAGCACGCATCGCTGATCAGGGAGACGTTGTCGTCGTTCCGTTAACTGCGGAGCGGGTGACGCTGCTGCCGATGTACGACCACGGCGTGTTGACTCGAACTTATGAGTCAGAGTTGAGACGTCATTTCACGCTCGGCGAAGCTGCTGCCGGTACCGCTGCTGCAGCCACGGCCGCCGCAGCCACTACACCAGATCGAACGGCGAATACGGCAGACCGAGCAGTCGCTTCAGCAGATCGAGCCGTTGAGCGCCCGGCCGATCGCGGATTTTACGATCACGAAGCATACGACGATAAGCGGTTTTTCGGATCACAGAAGACTCAGCAGGCCGAGGCGGCTGCAGCATCAGCTCCTCAGCGCGACATCCATGGGGACCTTGGTGAGACACGGATCCCGATTGCTCCTGAAGACAGCGTTGTGCTTAAGAAGGGTGAGGGCGGCCGGGACGAGATAATCGTGCGGCGACCCCAGGCGTAGCAAAGAGGGCGAAGCTTACATACGAACGAAGGCGCAGCCAGCATTCTGCGCCTTCGCCAGCCCGAAAATTCCAGAAGGCACAGCAAAGGCGCCGGGTACGAAGCCTTTGCGTAAATCGTTGTGGACGTCTGTCGAATCACGCTTGAGCCTGTCGGCCAGGCGTTTCGACAAATGGGCAAGCGCAAAGTCGCACACCAGAATTACCGCGCCGCGTTGCACCATATCAGCAAGTGACGGTAACGCGACGCCGGGCACCGGATCCGGCGCCCGATGCCAGAAGGGATTGCGCACCGCGGCGTCGTGAGACACGGGGTCCATTGTTTTGTACTCACTGCCGAGCGCGTAGCGATCCCACATCGCGTCGTTGAGCGCCGCAGCGACGGCTTGAGTACGAATATTCAGCACGACCCGGGCATCGTATTTCCCCGGCGCATACGCAACAGCACAATTGTCCAGATAGCGCTCTGCGATCTCGAGCACGATTGGATCGGCAGGATCACCCAGGCTCGGCCAATCGAACACTGCACGATCGGTCGCTTTGGCCAACACCGTAAGCCATGATAAATCCCATTCACCGTTAGTAACGCTGGAGGGGGTGAGGTTTTCGGTTGCACCAGCGAGTTGCGGAGCTGCCATGCCGCCGAGCGACAAGGCAGAAGCAAGTTTACCGGTGCGCGTGACGAACTCACGGCGCGAGCTGCGTTGTTCCTTCATGGATTATTTCAATCAGGCGATAGTGTGTGTACTGTCTGCAGCCAGCAGCTCCCGGACACGTGGACTGACTACGCTGCCGTAGTAGCGAATGCATCGCAACATTTTGTCATGCGCCAGCCATCCGGCGCTGTATTTCATGTCGAATCGCGAAACGCCAAGAGCGCGAACAGTTGCCGCGATTTTTTGTGCTACGGTTTCAGGAGACCCAACGTACAATGAGCCCTCTTCCACTTCGCGCTCAAACTCTGCGGGACTCGTCGGGCCCCATCCTCGCTCAGCTCCGATTCTGTTTCGCATGTCCCGGTACGCGGGCCACAATTCCTCGCGCGCCTGCATATCGGTATCGGCGATGTAGCCCGGTGAATGAACGCCGATCGGCAACGACTTAGTGCCTTGTTTTAGGAGAGCTTGTTTGTACAGATCTATGTACGGCATGAACCGTCGCGGATCGCCGCCGATGATTGCGAGCATCATCGGCAATTTGTAGCGCGCCGCGCGCACGACTGATTCGGGGCTTCCGCCCACGCCGATCCATGTCGTCAGCCTTCCATGCTCGGTTGCTGGAAAGACCCTCAATCCAGTGAGAGGTGCGCGAGTGGTTCCCCTCCACGTGACTGGCTCGCTGGCATGGTCGCCTTCGAGCAGGGCCGCGAACAGGGAAAGTTTTTCCTCGAACAGGATCTCGTACTTTTCGAGCGGATAGCCGAACAGCGGGAATGATTCGGTGAACGACCCGCGTCCGAGGATGACTTCCGCCCGTCCATTCGACACGGCGTCGAGAGTGGAAAAGCGCTGAAAGACTCGGACTGGTTCGTCGGAGCTGAGCACCGTAACTGCCGAGCCAAGCCTGATGCGATCAGTGCGGCTGGCGATTGCGGCGAGCACCATCTCTGGTGAAGAGACCGCGAAATCTGCCCGGTGATGCTCACCAACGCCAATGAAATCCACGCCCAACTCATCGGCAAGAACTGCTTCCGCCACTACGTCACGGATCACCTGCGCGTGCGGCAATGGTTGGCCGTCGGCGTTGCGGGTTACGTCCCCGAAAGTGTCGAGTCCAAGCTCGAGAGGCTTAGGTAACATGAGTGTAGTTCATTTTCGACGGTGCGAGGGCAGAGTCATCCGATGCGGATGGCGGTCTGGAAACTTATAACGAAACCCGCGGTCTTTGAGCGCGAAAAAGGGAGCCGCCCGCCGAGAACGGCTCAGCAGGTTTTTGAGAGACTTCGCTGCCTGCACGTCGAGTGGCCCGCGAGAAGCAAGGCGGGACATGACGTTGAGCTCGCGGGCGGCGTCGCCCCCCAGGGGTGAGAGGCCCGGGCGCTATCGGCCAGGTCGATGTCCCTGTCGGGTCGCGCTTTTTACCCAAGAGTTGGGAATAGCCGTTGCAATATCAGCGTTCTGTCTCGAAGTCGCATTCCCCCTCCAGGAGCTCCTGCCATGGTTGAAATTACCATCCAGTGCAAACCGCGCCGATGCCGACACCGCCTTGGGCCGTCAGGGCAATGCCTTACCCCGGCTATTCCATGAAGGTGCGTTGGAGCGGGTGTATGGCCAGTATCGTCCTGTCCGTGGTTTTGACGGTCGTGTTGAATTTGCTTCTGCGCGGATGCACTCGCTAACGGCAGGTAATCAAATTGCAACTAATTGCCTGCCTGGCCGGGTGTCCGCGTCGCATCACGAGGTGATCCGCCCCACTGTCGACTCCAGGCGCGCCGAAGCTGTAGGCCAGAGCGAAAGCCGGCAACATCTGCGGCACGCCTGACGCTCGAGCCGTATTCGAGCGATTGCCGAGCTCGCTCGAGGCGGATTGTACGGAGATAGTTCAACGGTGAGACCAATGCGTGTTCGACGAACAGCCGCAGCAGGTGCCGCTCGGTTGTATTGCCGATCGCGGCCAGCGCCGGCATGTCCCAGTCATACTCGGGTTTTGCGATGATGGCGTCCTGCACTCTGTGAACAGTCGAGTGCAAATGGCGGCGATGCATGTGAAATGGAGACAGCTCGGTATCGCGCGCTGAGCGGCGAAGATAGACCACCATGTCATTCGCGACGCTCGCCGCGAGCGCCTCACCGCACTCCTCGGCGATCAGGTGCAAGGCGATGTCGATGCCTGCGGTGATTCCTGCGCTAGACGCGATTGATCCGTCGATCACGAACACGCGATTGTCGATTACCTGCGCGCCGGGTGCGAGCATGCGCAGCATGTGGAGCAGCTCGTGGTGTGTCGTACAACGACGATTGGCGAGCAACCCCGCCCGCGCAGCGAGCAGGGTGCCGGAGCAAATCGTCATCAGACGGTGCGAAGAGTGAGTGTCGAGAAGTGATTCCCGGAGATTTTCATTCAGCCATCGCGCCGTTGCATTAATCGCCGGCGTCACGTGACTTACATACACCGTTGGTTGCCCGACTATGACCACCCATGTTGGCGTGCGTAGCTCCCCGGGCAGCGGGATAAGGCCACTGAGCTCGAGACCAACGGAAGTCGGTAGTGTCGCGACTGGCCCGGCAAACCTCAATTGAAAGCGAGGCGGAAGACCCTGCGCTCCACGGTGCTGGTTCGCAAGACGAAAAGCCTCGGCCGGCCCGGCTATATCCAGCAGAAGAGA
>JANYKY010000456.1 GCA_025357975.1 Gemmatimonadaceae bacterium | reverse complement strand
TCTTCAACCGGCGGAGAAGCTGGTTCTGAAGCGGGTTCTGAAGCTGGTTCTGAAGCTGGTTCTGAAGCTGGTTCTGAAGCTGGTTCTGAAGCTGGTTCTGAAGCTGGTTCTGCAGCTGGTTCTGCAACCGGCCTTGCAACTCCCTCCTCGACCGGTTCCGTAGCTAGCCCGGCAACTGCCTCCGCGACTGGTTGCGCAACCGCAGCGACTGATTCTGTCAAAGGCTCAGTCAGTTCGGCTACGTATGCGGCGACCTCCGAATCATGCGGGTCGGCCTCGAGTGCGCGCGAATACCAATGAAGCGCTTCGGCAGAATCGCCACGCTGCCTGGAGATGTCGCCGAGGTAGCGGATAACGATCGCGTTGTCAGGGTCGAGGCTCAGTGCTTTTTCAAACACGACCCGGCTTTCATCCACACGCCCCGCATCATATAGAGATTGCGCGTAGACAACATGACCGCTCATATGCCCCGGTTGCTGCGCAAGATGAGCGCGGCAGATCGCTATGGACTGTTCCGGATCGCCCGCTTTTCGATACTCGTTAGCCAGGGGCGCGAAGTACCGGCGTGGGTTTTCGTGGAATTTTTGCCTGAGCTCGTCGATCCGGGGTGAGCTTTGCATCGATGCAACCTCGTATTTGTGCGGTCCCGCTGCAATCGGGACAGAACGGCTGAAGATACCCTCTATCAACGACGGGCGTCAATCGCAGGAAGTCACTGCGTGGCTTGCTTTTACGCCTGCGGAGCCGGTAGTTTTGGAGGCTGTACGCCGATCGGCTAACTGCAGTTTTTCTTGTGTCAGTCAGGAGTAAGGCCCCGTGTTACAATCCATGCGGAGCTCCGCAAAGTATATCTGGATTTTCCTCGTCGTAGCGTTTGTCGGCGGATTTCTTCTTGCTGAGACATCCGGTTTGCTCGGCACCGCGCGAGTGACGACGTCAACGACCGTTGCGACGGTGAACGGCGAAGACATCCTCGCATCGACGTGGTTCAACGCCACGGCGCAGCTCGAGCAGCAGGCAACGCAGCAGTCTGGCCGCAGCGTCACTCTCGACGAGCGTCGCAATCTGGAAGATCAGGCGTTCGAGCAGCTCGTCGGCGATGTGCTGCTCCGCCAGGAAGAGAGGCGCCGCAACATTCGCGTCACCAACGATGAGCTCGCTGAAGCCGCGAAGTACGCTCCACCGCCGCAACTCGCGCAGAGCCCCGAGCTCCAGACCGATGGACAGTTCGATCCCCAGAAATATCAGCGCTTTCTTTCCAGCCCTGCCGCGAGACAGCAGGGGATCCTCGTGCAGCTCGAAGCGTACTACCGCGACCAGATTCCGCGCGAGAAGCTTTTCGAGCAGGTGTCTGCGGATGTGTACCTGAGCGACGAGCATCTTTGGAGCGTCTGGCAGGACACTCGCGACACGACGCAGATGACCTACGCTGCTTTTCGGCCGGCGCTGATTGCCGACAAGGACGTGACGGTATCTGACTCGGACATCAAGGATTACTACAACAAGAACAAGAAGGATTTTGAGAAGCCTGCTCGCGCCGCAGTGTCCGTGATTGCGATTCCGCGTACTGTGACCGCCGCTGACAGCGCGGCAGTCAAGGCGCGCATCATGGCCATACGGGACCGGATTACCAAGGGCGAGAAGTTCGAGGATCTGGCAAAGAGTGAGTCGACCGATTCCGTATCCGCAGCCAACGGAGGATCACTGGGCCGAGGCGGCAAGGGCCGGTTTGTGCCGGCGTTTGAAGACGCTGCGTACGCACTGCCGGTCGGCGAGGTCTCGCAGCCGATCCTGACGCCGTTCGGATACCATCTCATTCGCGTCGATGAGCACAAGGGTGACACGCTGTCGCTCCGGCACATACTGCTTCCGATCCGGCAAAGTGACGCCGCGGCAACGGCGACAGACCGCCTCGCCGATGAGCTCGCGAAAATCGCTGCATCGTCTGACAAGCCAGAGGTTCTCGATGAAGCTTCGCGAAAGCTTGGCATTCCGATCAAGCACGGGACTGTGCAGGAAACTGACGCACTGACGATTGACGGAAGGTTTGTTCCGAGCGTGGGTCCATGGGCTTTCGGAGGCGCAAAAGTCGGAGAGACAAGCGACCTGTTCGACGCCGAAGACGGTTACTACCTCGGCCGGCTCGACTCACTGAGGCAGGGCGGCGTTCCGTCTCTCGAGCAGGCCACAGCGCAGGCTCGCGCGATTCTCGCAATCCAGAAGAAACTCGACAAGCTCATGCCGAGGGCACAGCAACTGGCCGCAGCAGCGGCAAAGTCCTCGCTCGAAGAGGCGGCCAAGGAGGCCGGCATTCCGGTCACTCAAAGCTCACCATTTACGCGTGTTGGCGGTGCTGCCGGCATCGGACGTCTCAATCAGGCGATTGGCGCGGCATTCACGCTTCCCATCAGCGCCGTTAGCGCACCGATTCGAACATACGATGCGATTTTCGTGGAGCGCGTCGATAGCCGAACGCTGCAGGATCGCGCCAAGTGGGAGATCATGAAGGACGCTCAGCGAACTCAGGTTGCGCAGCAGCTTCGCCAGCAGCGCGTTCGGGATTTCCTTACCAACCTTCGCGAGAATGCGAAGATTGTTGATCACCGGAAGGAGATTGACACTTCCAACAGGCAGGCTGCACAGTAGGCAGACCGCCCTGGCGATGTTGTATTGAATGAATGAGGCCGCGCTGAAAAGCGCGGCTCCTCAGTCATTTAAAGCAGCTAGCCGTTGTCAGTTGTCCGCTCTCCGATGTCAGTTGTCCGTAACCCGCGCCCGTTCTCCGTCACCGGTTATTCGTGCCAGTGCCCGTACCTGATTGAGCGCTGCCCGAATTTCATCCGGGTGACCGAGCGTCGGGCACGCGCACCCGTACCAATAACAGGCAACCGGCAGCGGGCACGGGCAACGAACAGCGGACAGCGGACAGCGGACAGCGGACAGCGGACAGCGGACAGCGGCCGTCACTAGGGGACCGCTGCGGCGAGGTTGGATGAGATGAGAGGCCGCGCTGAAAAGCGCGGCCTCTTTCCTTTCATGCCGTTACGCCGTTACGCGTGGTCCGCCGTCCGCAACCCGCACCCGTTTTCAGTGCCTGTTGTACGTGCCCGTGCGCGTACCTGATTGAGCGCTGCCCGAATTTCATGCGGGTAACCGAACATCGCGCACGCGCACCGGTACCAATAACAGGTAACCGGCAGCGGGCACGGGCAACGAACAGCGGACTACGGACAAACGGACTGCGGACAGCGGGCACCGGAGCTGTTTTGTTAGATCAGCCGCTTTGGTTCGGGGCGAACTTCCTCAGCAACAGGGGTTCCAGCAGCGCGCCTCTGATCGAGCTCAGCCTGCGTCAACCGTGGCTCGTACCGCGGGGCAGTATCGCCCTCGCCGTTAATGCCGTTGGTCGCTTCGTTGATGTTTTTCTTGAACTCCTTGATGCCCTTGCCCATCGATCCCGCAATTTCAGGAATTCGCTTCGCCCCAAAAAGGAGAAGCACGATGACCATGATGATCAGGATTTCGGGAAAGCCAAGATTGCCGAACATGTCTCATTCTCCTAGAAGAGCGAACGCGCAATCAGGTAAGCGGCAACAATGCCCACCAGACTGAGCAACGATACGTCAAGAGCAACCGGACCAAGAGCGAACTTGAGGATCACAAGATCGATGGTCAGCGGGCCAGCCGATGGTGATACACCAGTAGTGAAAAATTCCTTCGCCGCCCCGGGAGGCAGAAATTTCCGGCACACCTGAGTCATCAACCCGCCGGCAATAAAACCGGCGGAAAGCGTGATGGCGTTGAACAAAACACCGTGCCGAACCGCGCCGCGTGGGGGCATTTTATGCGTGTCGCTCCATTACGTAGGAAATAGACTCGATGAGTGCCCGCCGCGCTACGGTCTCAGGAACTCCGTCCAGCGCCGCGCGTGCCTCACTGGCGAATACCGCGCCACGCTCCCGCGCATAGTCGAGCCCACCGCTCTCGGCCACTATGCGGATAACATCCCGAACTTCAGAATCGGAAGGCGCCGCACTCGCAAAGAGGTCGTCAACTTTCTGCCTGTGCGCGGCGCTCATCACCTTGAGCGCAGCGATCAGCGGCAGCGTGACCTTGTGCTCCTTGAGGTCGAGGCCGGCCGGCTTTCCCGTAGTGGACTGCTGTTCTGTATAATCGATAAGATCATCGGCAATCTGGAACGCCATCCCGAGTGCCGTGCCATACCGCGCCAGAGCAGCCGTGTGGCTCCGCGCACCAGCGAGTGATCCGATCTCGCACGCTGCTGAAATAAGCGATGCCGTCTTCGACCTGATCAATCCGTAGTAATCGTCTTCGTCAAATGACAGCGCATCGGTAACTGCAAGCTGTCGCATCTCACCGACGGTCATTTCAGTGGATGCACGGGTAAGTGCACGCAACGCCCCCAGATCGCCGATCCCGACGAGAGTTGTAAGCGCCGTGGAGTAGAGAAAATCACCCATGATCACCGAGAGCTGGTGACTGAAGAGTGAATTGACTGTCGGCATTCCACGGCGAAGAACCGAATGATCTACCGCATCGTCGTGAACGAGTGTCGCGAGATGGATCAACTCCACAGCGGATGCAAGCTTGACCGCGTGCGGCTCGGGTGAATCCTCAACGCTGCTGCAGAGTAGCACGAGCGTTGGCCGAAACATCTTGCCGCGCATGCCCATGAGATGAGTGCCAATCTGCGCAACCAGAGGCGCATCGTTGGACACCGTAGTCACCATGTCCTCACTGACCGCATCGAGGCGTGCACGCACCGATTTCTGAATTCTTTCCAGCGAAGCTTTCTCTTCAGTTCTGTCCACTGCGGCCGCCATGACGGCGTCGCCTGCCGTCACTTAGTTGCCAGGGTCAATGCCGACAATCTCACCGCTGCGTCACGAAATCCGATCTGCACCGCGAGGACCCGGTGAAAATAACCGGCCGCTTCCTCGCTTCGCCCGAGTGATTCTGCCGCGCGGCCGAGAAGGTACAGCACTCCGACGAGCCGTGAATCGGACATGCCCGGCTCG
>JANYKY010000399.1 GCA_025357975.1 Gemmatimonadaceae bacterium | reverse complement strand
ACTAGCGAAAGTGGGCGCGAAGTCAATCGTCCTCGCTCGCGATGTGTCTCCTGTTCTCGGTTACGAAGGCACAAGGCACGAAGAAAAACCCGAAGGGCTGCAATCGCATCAAAGAAGATTACGGAGAATCTTTTTTGATGTTGAACGGCTCTGGACGGACATGACCTTCAACGCCGAAACCGTTCCACGAGCAGAGTAGTCAACCCTAAATCAGTTGTACTTCCCGGTGATATTTATGGAGTGATCAGTTCCTCCAGTTTTTTTCGTGCCTTGGTGACCAAGAGCGAACTTTCGTTCGTAACGATCTACCGATGCGAGACGACAGCTTGCAACGGTTTCCCGTCAAGATCCGGCGGATAAGGAATTCGCAGAATCGCGGCAAAAGTCGGCGCAAAATCGATCGTTCTCGCGCGCGAAGCGTCTCGGCCAGGCTTGATACCCGGACCCATGAAAATCATCGGCACGTGTCGATCGTAGTAATACGGTGACCCGTGGTTCGTGCCGTGCGGACGAAAGAACACCGACATCGAATCGACGGTTGTCTGCGAGTACACTACGCCTGGGAGAAAACGCACCTCCACGCCGTCACGGCTGAAGATTCCATCCTCCCGCCCGGGCCAGCGAGAGCGGCGCTCGAGAACCTCGAAAGAATCAGCGGGCTGGCCCGAGTCCAGCTGCTCGTGAGTCCATGCATCCGCCACTATTGGAAGTTTCTTCAGGTCGTCACGCAACCTGATCGCAGCCGCTTTCGGGTCGCTCGAGCCGCGTGCAATTCTTCGGAGCGAATCGAATACCGCCCTGTCCCTCGCCGTGATCCGGTATGCGAAGCCGCCACGCGCCCGGATATCCTCTGGAAGATCCAGAATCCCGTGATCCGCCGTCAACATGATCGTCCACTTTCCCTTGCCCACCGACCTGTCGAGAAAATCAAAAAACGAACCAAGCTCCCGGTCGAGTCTCAGCAGATTGTCGAGCTGCTCGCGGCTGTCGGGGCCATAGGCGTGCCCAACGCGATCCGTACTCGACGCGGAGATGTTGAGAAAGTCCGGCGCGTCATCGCGGCCCAGTCTCAGGTTCGTCACCATCGATCGTGCCAGGTCGAACGTCACAAGGTCGAGGTCAGGTATGTTCGAGAACCAGTACCAGAAACCGCTTGGGAGCCTCTCGAGTGAATAGCGATGAGGAAAGGCAGTGTGGATTCCGTCACCTTCCGTGGGGATCGAATCTCTGTCAGCGCGTGCGAGCAGTGAACGCGGAACGAGAGACGTCCAGAGCGTATCAGCGCGGTAACGCTGTTGCATGTCGTCGTTGAACGATGTTATCCAGGCCGGGTCTGCATTCCTGTAGTAGGTAGACGTGACAAAGCGGCCAAACGTCCTCTCGAACCAGTACACGTATCCTTTCGCGTGAGCGGCGGGCTGAATTGCGCCCCGGTCCTTTCCCGACACAGACGCGATGATCGACCGCGGACTTGCGGTTGTCAGCCACTCCCCCAATCCACTCCGCATCAGTTTCCGTGGAGAGCGTCCGGGAAGATCTGGATGACCCACAATTCGGGCGTCAGGGTCGTCGACGTTCGAGGTGTAGACCCACTTTCCATCGTGCAGCTCGAACCACTCATCCGATACTACCGCATGACGACTGGGATACACGCCAGTTGAAAGCGTTGCATGGCCGCCGGCAGTCTCGGTGACCGAGTGATCGTGGGTGGCGTTCGTGTAAAAATGCCCGTCCTCGCGAAGTCGCTTCAATCCCCCGCTGTACAGGTCTCCGTATTTATCGAGCAGGTCTGACCTTAACTGGTCGACAACGAGCAGCACTACGAGCCGGGGCCGGTCCGCCGGTGCCTCATTCTCGCGGGGGACAGGATTTCGTGCGCACGCCGCCAGGAGCCAGGAAACAACCAGCATGGCGTATTGTCGGAGATTCATTCGGTAATCGGCCAGGACATGAGTCGTTGCGATTTAAAGGCGCTCTTTTTCCATCGCGCAAGACGCGATTTTTTCGGCGCTCATAGATAACCTTATAGTGCATTCAATAAACCAAAAGTGGGGTCGTTCTGACGTCAGGCAGTCAATCAGCCACAACTTCGAAAGCGGAAACGGCGTCGCGGCGTAAGCGCGTCGGCGTGATCGGCAGTTTCGTGTGGGACGTAATCCACGGCCGCGACCCGCGCGACGCGGCGGTCGAGGAATGGGGCGGCATTACCTATGCGCTCGGTGCCCTCGAAGCGGCTTTGCCGGATGACTGGGAATTCGTGCCCATCGCCAAGGTAGGTTTCGACCTGGCGGCCAAGGCGCGTGAATTTCTCCACGATCTCCGCCGAGCGGCACCGGATGCCGCCCCGATCGAGGTTCCTCATCCGAACAACCGCGTCGCGATGCACTACCAGAGCGAGGAGCGACGCTGCGAGCGGTTGAGTGGCGGGGTTCCGGGCTGGAGCTGGCTCGGGCTCAAGCCTCTTCTGGCCGATCTCGACGCGCTGTACATCAACCTGATCAGCGGATTCGAGCTCGACCTCGAGACAGCGCAGCTCATCCGTGCGCATTTCAAGGGCCCGATCTACTGCGACATGCACTCGTTGTTTCTTGCACGGCAGCCGGACGGACTTCGCACGCTTCAGCCACTGCAGAATCCCTCGGCCTGGTTTCGCTGCTTCGACATGGTTCAGGTAAATGAGGATGAGATGTCGATGATGGCGCCCGACCCTCTCGCCCTTGCCGCGATGGCCACTGCAGCAGGCGTGAAAGTTCTCGCAGTGACGCTTGGCTCGCGCGGCGCTGTCTATTTCGCAGAGCCCGGCTTTGAAAAACTGTCCGATCTCAATCGCAACAGCCTGGGACCGAGTGGCGGAGCCGTGAGAACAGAGCTCATTCCGGCGGTCGCCCCGCGAGATCTCGTCGGCGGCGATCCAACTGGGTGCGGAGATGTCTGGGGAGCAACATATTTCTCGCGTCTGCTGGCCGGAGAAAATATTCGCTCTGCAATGGTGACCGCCGGGTCCGCTGCGGCGCGCAACGTCGATCATCGCGGGGCGACTGGCCTCGCTCGATACCTGAGAGGAGAATTGAGCGTCAAGTGACGACCATCATCAACGTACCGTCCTCACTCGACGATAAGAGTTTCGAGCACATTTTTGATCAGCTCGCAGTTCTTTCCCCCGAAGAAAAAATCGTGATCGATGCTCGGCGGACCCGGTGGGCAAGTCCCTACGGGCTCACTGCGCTGCTCACCGTTGCCCAGACACGCTTGTCGCGCCCGACGCTGGCGGTCCCGGAGGCCGAAGAGACGGCTTCATACTGGAGCCGCGCAAGCTTCTTCAAGCATGCCGAAGGGCTCTTCGACATTACTGGCCGCCTTCCGCGGCCCCGTGCCGGATCCGAATCGAGCGTCCTCCTGGAAGTGACCCCGATCTCCCAGACACAGGACATCCATACCGTTGTCACGAATATCCAGCAGCGCTCGCAGGCCATTCTACTGGAGAAGTTGCACCTCGAGTCGAAAGTCACGATGCGTTTCACGATGGCGCTGTCCGAAGTATGCCAGAACGT
>JANYKY010000357.1 GCA_025357975.1 Gemmatimonadaceae bacterium | reverse complement strand
GACGGCTTCCGGAACTATCTCCGCGACCAGCACCGCCTCTCGGCCGAGGAGTTGTTGATCGATCGGGCGCAGTTGATGCGGCTGACGGCGCCGGAGATGACGGTGCTCGTCGGCGGCCTGCGTGTCCTGGGCGCAAACGCCGGGCAGTCCAAGCACGGCGTCTTCACCAAGAAGCCTGAGACGCTGACCAACGACTTCTTCGTCAACCTGCTCGACATGAGCACACAATGGAAGCCGGCCGTCGATGGCGTGTTCGAAGGCGTTGACCGGAAGACGAACAAGGTCAAGTGGACCGGCACCCGCGTTGACTTGATCTTCGGTTCACAATCGCAACTGCGCGCTCTGGCGGAAGTCTATGCGTGCGCGGACTCGAAGGAGAAGTTCGTGAAAGACTTCGTGGCGGCCTGGACCAAGGTGATGAACGCGGATCGCTTCGACCTCGCTTAAACAGAAGGTCGACTGGAGAGCGCTAATTCCGCTTTACCAGTTTTGCTCATTGAAATCCTTTTTTTCGCGTCCGAAGCAATTCGGACGCGATGGAATCGCGTGTAAGGTCGCGTTTTGCACGACTTTGCGCCGAATATAGCTTTTGAGAAAGTCAGCACGGCATTCTTGGTTTGCTGTTGACTCAAATAATGGGGTCGGTTAGACAATACGCACCAGTTCAAATTGCTAACGGTGGGGACCCAACAGTGTTGGGCGGTAGGGGGTTCTTTTTGAAGCTCGAATTCCACAGGTGCATTCAGCGCCCACGCCTTTTTATTCCCTTAGTTCTAATGGCTTTGGGCTTTTTTGCCGGGTCTATCTCGGCTGAAGAGACCGAAGATCCAGCGTTTGTTAAACCAAACGATTCCAAGCCGAAGAAGGAAGTCAAGCCGGACGAGGCCAGCGTTGATTCAACGCCGGCTGTGCCCGCCAACGTTACCGATGAGCCCAGCAAGGTTCCCGAAGCCGGCGCGCCGAAGAATGCCGAGAAGGAAACCCCGATCGCTGAATCGGCCGACAAGGTGAACGCGGACGGGGACAAAGACAAGAAAGCCGGCGACGGCGACAAGGGTGGGGAGAAGGACAAAGGCGAAAAGGCCGCCGAGCCCTCCAAGCGCGAAGATCCCGACGAAGAGGAAATGGAATACCTCTACGTTAAACCACCGGACATGAAGCCGCTGGGCTACACAGGCTGGAAGACGAACAAGGTTCCCAAGTCGCACGCGCAGGACGACATTCTTCCGATTCCCGACCGCTGGCGCGTCGGTTTCAGCCCGGATACGCGGCGCCAAAGCTCCAGCATCATCGATCCGTACCATCAGAATATTCTGAAGGGCGACTATCCAATCATTGGGCAGTCGATCTTCTTCAACGGCGGCGCGATATCGGATACGCTCGTGGAAGGCCACCGCGTTCCAGTTCCCTCCGGAGTAACCGCACAGCGACCGGCCAGCGAAGCATTCTTCGGCGCCGGCGATCAGGCCGTCGTGCAGCAGAATTTCATTCTTGAACTGGAATTGTTCAAAGGCGAGACCGACTTCAAGCCCAAAGAATGGTCGATCAAGCTCACGCCGGTCTTCAATCTCAACTACGTCGCGACGCAGGAAAACTTTGCGATCAACATCGATCCGCGCCAGGGCTCCGACCGCCTGGACAGTCACATCGCCTTCCAGGAACTCTTCGGCGAATACCACTTCCGCGATCTGTCCCCCAGCTACGACTTCGCCTCGTCGGTAACCGGCATCCAGTTCTTCAACGAAGACTTCCGCGGATTGCTGTACGCCGACAACAATCTCGGCGCGCGCCTGCTGGGCATCTACGAAGCCAATCGCCTGCAGTTCAATCTGGCGTACTTCGAACAGCTCGAAAAAGACACCAATTCCGGATTGAACAAGTTCGACTTCAAGCGCCAGCACGTGGTCATGGCCAATCTATTCCGACAGGACACCTTCTGGCAGGGCTACAACCTCGTCTTCAATCTTGCGTACAACGACGACAACGGCCGCCTCCATTACAACACCAACGGCGTGATCGTGCGCCCGACACCGGTCGGCGATCTGAGCGAACACAACGTCCAGGTCGGCTATGTCGGTTTCGGCGGCGAAGGCCACATCGGCCGGCTGAATATCTCGCACCAGTTCTACGAAGCGTACGGCCGCGACTCGCACAATCCACTCGCCAGCCAGGCCCTGACGATCAACGCCCAGATGTTCGATGTGGAAGCCTCGGTCGACGTGGACTGGATGACCTTCAAGTTGTCGTACTTCTATGCCTCCGGCGATGGTAAATCGAACGATGGCAAGGGTAACGGCTTCGACGCGATCTTTGACGACCCGAATTTCGCCGGCGGACAGTTCAGTTGGTGGGTGCGCCAGGGCTTCGGCGCCGGAAACGCGCTGACGGATTTAAAGAACCGCTCGTCACTGCTCCCCAATCTGCGAGACAAGGGCGAAGGCCAGGCGAACTTCGTGAATCCCGGTCTGCATCTGTTCAATGTCGGCTACACGGCCGATCTGACGCAGAAGTTGACGGCAATCATGAATCTCAATTACCTGCGCTTCGACA
>JANYKY010000332.1 GCA_025357975.1 Gemmatimonadaceae bacterium | reverse complement strand
TGCCAAGGCTGACCGTGAGGCATCGGCAGCTCTTCTCGCACAGCATCAGCAGCAACTCGAGGCGGGTCGGGCCGAGGCGCAGAAGCTGATCTCCGACGGCCGCGCTATTGGTGACAAGGTTCGTGCGGACATGATCGAAGAGACGCGATCGCAGCAGCAGGACATGCTCGAGCGCGCGCGTCGTGAAATAGAGGCCGAGAAGGTTCGTGCGATCGCCGAGCTTCGTCGTGAAGCAGTCGATCTTGCGATCGCCGGTGCGAGCAAAGTCATCGAGAAGAATCTGGATGACGAGTCGAACCGCAAGATCGTCGAGAGCTTCCTGTCAACGATCCCGGTAACGCCGACGGCACGCTGATGCGCGACGCGACAATTGCGAAAAATTACGCCGAGGCGCTGCTCAGTCTCGCTGTGAAGGCTGAGGATGCACCGGGTTGGGGCAAGCTTATCCGCGACATCGCGAACGGAGTGGAGCAGGATTCACGGCTCAAGCTCTTTCTCGAATCGCCGAAGATCAGTGAAGTGAAGAAGACGGACATTCTGTTCCAGGCATTCGGCGACAATGTGCCGCGCAACTTCCTGAGATTCCTGCAGACGCTCGTGCGCAAGCGCAGGCAGATGTTGATTCCGGAGATTGCAACACAGTACGAAGCGCTCCTCGATGTGTATGAGGATCGGTTGCATGCAAACGTGACGGTTGCGCGCGAAGCGACTGCTGTCGATGAAGCGCGGATTGGCGAGAATCTTTCGCGTGTGATTGGAAAGAAAGTGATTCCGCACATGAACGTGAATCCCGCGATACTTGGCGGAGTCGTGATCCGCATCGGCGACACCGTAATGGATGGCTCGGTGCGGCGCAGGCTGGCGAATCTTCGCGGGAAGATGCTGGCGAGTTAAATACGATTGGCCCTCTCAAAGACATCATCGGTTTGGAGCTTCGTGAATGTGAGAGAACGTAGCGGCTTCGATCTCCCACGGTCGATGCTGGTACGGGATCAATCTGTTCAATGTGGACCACACCGGCACATTGAGGCCGAGGTCGATGTACCTGTTGATCCACGCTGTCGGAGTCGTTCGCCGAAGCATTGCTTTCTCAGCGGGCGCTGCGCCTACGATGAAAAAGAAATCGTACTGTGCGACATGAACCAGCTCATGACCGAGCGTACGATCAATCGTTTCGCTTGCTTCCACGATGGTTGGTGTTTGGTCCCGATGCAGGATGACACCGGCGATCTGGGAACCACCGACATCCGGGAGTTGCACGTTTCCCTCCTGTCCCATCGCGACACTAAAGATCGGAGCACCGACACTGAACGTACGCTTCGCGTCCAGGCGAACACCACCTTTGTGCAGCGTTTCCACTGTCTCCAGGCTCGTTGCTAAATCGAGCTTGGCAGATATGCGGTGGGGTGTGCGCCGGTTCCAATGAAGTCGTAACGGACCGTAGGGAAAAACGAATGCATCCAGCGGTCCAAGGCCAGAACCCGCATTCGCTACAACCGAAGCGCCGGCAGCAGAAAATTCCCGCCCAACGAGATTGGTTTTGGGGTCACTTCGAGCGATCACACGCTTGCCGATGTAGGATGCGGCGCCGCCCAACGCGCCGTAAAGCATTGCTTTCTTTGGCGGCTTGCGAGAAATGACCCGACCAACTCCCGCGGTCAGTGCACCAATGGCCACGTTCACAGCGAGAACGGTTGCCTGATTCGCGCGTTGCGGCGTTCCGGCCTCCTGGCTTCGCCCCACACTGGCGGTTAACAGAACTGGAACGGCCAGCAGGACAGCGACGAAACTCCGGTATGCCGCAGCTTCATTCGCGCCGTTGGCGAAAGAGTTTTTATTGCCGTTGGGCATCGGCGGAATATGACCGTCGCGCGACTAGTTGAACAACCAGGCTACTCCTTCCGACTAGAAGGATCGAAGATGTACGTCGACCAGGACGCACCGAAAAGGCAGCCACCGCATGCGCCTCTCTTCTCGTGAGTGGCGCCTGCGACAGCCTGAGTGCCGGCTCTTTACGGCTTTAGCACTACTTTAGTGCACTCGTCTTTCTCCGCTTCGAACAACTCATACATCTTTGGAGCATCGTCGAGCGCAACTCGATGCGAGATTATCTCGGGCGGGTTGATGTCGCCATTCGCAATGCGCTCCATCAGCGGTTTCATGAGACCATGCACGTTGCACTGACCGGTCTTCACCGTCAGACCTTTTCCGAAGATGCTGCCAAACGGGAACTTGTCGATGAAGCCGACGTAAACGCCGGCGATTGAACACGTACCTCCGGGTGCACATGACTGGAACACCTGGCGAAGTACAGTCGCATTGTCCATTTGCATCTTCAGGGCCTGCTTGCCGCGCTCCAGTTTTCCATATACCGAGGTGCCGTGAGCTTCCATTCCAACCGCGTCGATGCAATGATCGGGACCGATGCCGCCCGTTAGCTGTTTGAGCAGCTCCACGAGATCATCGGAGTCTTCATAATTGACGGTCTCCGCTCCGGCCATTTCTGCGAGACGCATCCGTGCAGGATGACGGTCGACAGCAATCACGCGCTCGGCGCCGAGCATGAATGCGCTGCGAATGGCGAACTGGCCAACGGGTCCGCATCCCCACACCGCGATCGTATCACCCCGCTTGATCTCGCAGTATTCTGCGGCCTGATAACCGGTCGGGAAGATGTCTGACAGGAACAGCACCTGATCGTCTGTGAGGGTCGATGGAACGATTGTCGGGCCAAAGTCCGAGTAGGGGACTCGCGCGTATTCTGCCTGTCCGCCGGCGTAACTACCGTAGAGGGCCGAATAGCCGAACATTCCTGCGCCTGGCTCACCGACGAGTGTCTCGAGCGGCATCCATCCTGGATTGCTGTTCTGGCAGCCAGATACCTTGCCCTGGCTGCACGGATAGCAATTTCCGCAGGCGACGGGGAACGGCACTACGACACGATCGCCAACCTTGAGGTTCTTTACCGCCTTGCCGGTTTCGACGACTTCACCCATGAATTCGTGGCCCAGGATGTCGCCTCTCTTCATGGTCGGGACGCGGCCGTTGTAGAGGTGCAGGTCAGATCCGCAGATCGCCGTCGACGTGATTTTGATGATTGAATCGCGCGGATTCAAAATCTTCGGATCGGCTACGCTTTCGACGCTGACTTCTTTCTTGCCATTCCAGCAGAGCGCTTTCATTCCTGCCTCCCGGAAGACTGGCCTTCTACGGTCGCGACTTCGCCCGCTTCCATCGTTCCCTTGAGGGCCCTGAGCGCTGACTCAAGTCTCTGCGATGTCGACATGCCCTTGTAAGGTGAGAAGGCATGTTCATAGGACGCTTCGTCGTCTTTGCGGAGGTCTACCTTGATGACGGCTCCGCGGTTTCCCGGTGCCGGCTTTACTTCGGCTTCGCCTGGAAGTCCGGTGCCTTCCCATGCCCGGTTTACTTCGGCGACCGTCTTGAAAATCTGCATGCTTCGCGATATGACATCATCGCCGGGGATTGCAGCCGTTCCGTGGGTGTCCAGCATTTGCGCGTTGGTCATTTCTGAATCTCCTCGTGTGGACCAGGAGAAGGCAAAGCGGATGCCGACGAGCGCGTAATATCTCGATTGGAGCCCATATAATCAGGAAAACTCCGCGCGCTCGCCGAGGGACAACTTCTATCTTCTTCCTCCGTCATTTTTAGTGTCGAGACTCTTCAGAAATTCGATGAGGTCCGAACGTCGTCCCGCGTCGGCGATGTAGAACGGATGAGGTGCGCTCGCACCCCGCGCCGGATTGAAGAGTGCATCGAGGCTGGGAACAGAATTGTCGTGCAGGAATACAGGCTTGCGCGCCAGATCGAGAAGCAGAGGAAGCGCAGTGCCGCGGATATCTCCCCGCAGACTCGCGTTTACTACCGCCATTTTGTCGTCGAAGATCGATGGAACAGTGTTCATCACCGGGTTCAGCGGCGGCGTTCTCTGTGCGAGAGTAACAGGATTGTCTCCGGGAAAGATTCGATTCATGGGAACAATGAACGTTCCAACTTTTCTGCCCTGGTCGACGTTGTGACACGTCGTGCAGCTGGCGGTGCGGAAAGTCTGACGTCCATTCGCGTACGCACGGGCACTGACCGATGCCCCCGCGGGAGCCTCGAGATGCGCGAGATAGGCATTCATAGCGAGAAGGATGCGGTCGTCGACTCTTACGCCAAGCGGAGCGTCCTCGCTGCCCGGGTTGGGGTGCGGTGCGGCTTTGACGAATGGATATCCGGTGACACCGGTGGCTGCGAGAACCTTAACATAGTTGTCAGCTATCTCATCCCCCGCGGCGCCACCGAGCTTATGAAGAAACGCGCGACCGCCGGGTGTCGTCAGCGTCGTCTGATCGAATAGTCCGGTATAAACCAGGTTGCTGAAATTTTCGAGATGTGCGAGCGTCCCCTCGCTCCCGAAAGGAGCGGCGAGGTCCTGACGGAACAGCGGAGTGTTGTGCATCGGATCGCCGTTGCCGTCGAATGTGTCATCGAACATTCCAACCGGGTAGTAGTTCGGATTCGACAGGTAAGCGTCGACCTCCGCTTCTGTCGAATTGACCGTCAATCCTGTGGGAGCCCTGCCGAGCGCCTTGCCCTTGTTGGCGGCGAGCGAAAGCTCGAGGACCGGATAGAGCGCGCGAGAGTTGGCGGCGGTCGCGAAAATCTTCCCGAGGTTCAGGTTATGGTTAGCGCGTCCATCCTGCCGGTGACCGATACTTCCTCCACCCGGCATGCTGAGTGTCGACCCGTCGGTGATCGTATGGCACAGTGCGCAACTCGCACCGACCTTATCCCCTTTGGTGACGTCCATGACTCCATCGCCGTTGGCATCCTTCACGGGCATGCCGATAACCGCGTTGGCATTGATCAACTTTACGAGCGTCATCGGATCATTCATGATCGGAGACGTTCGTCCGGTAGGATCTTTTTTCAGATCCGCTGCAACCGCCGCCTGCGTCGCCGCATCGAGAGCATCGATATCGACGCTGACGCCGAGTTGAAGTGCCTGATATGGCGTAACGTGTGCGGCCATCATTCCCTGAGGCAATCGCACTGCATCGGTCCAGAACCCTTCGTTGCCGAACGTTTCGAAACGGAACGTCTTCTTGCCGAGGTCAAGGTCTCCGTCTGTGCGAACGTCGGGCACGCCGGGGCTGTTTGGAGTCGACGGACCGTCAGCAGCGGACGATGCCTGATTGGTCGACATCCCCGAGCCTCCCATCGCGCAGCCGGCAACAATTGCCACTGACAGTGATGCCGGGAGGAGGAATGCAAAGCAGCGTAGTGATGCGCGATCGACGTTCATAGGTAGTCCTTTTCGCGTGGGGGAATCCCTGAATTGCGACTGGGCCTGCAACTATTACGCCGATTGTATACAAAGAGCCAGACTAGACGCTTTACCGTTCCCCATATCCGATCGCACCACTCTTATGGTCCACGCTGTCTCCCTCAGGCACGGGGTGCTGCTTCAACAACCTGGCGAAGAAAGCTTCGTTGCGCGCGAACGTTTTCGCGAGCGAATACACCGGCCCTTTGCTGAATTTTGTCTTGAGCTCGTCTTTGGTTTTTCCGGACGCGTCTCCGAGCCACGATACCGATGGAGCCGGCGGAATAGTGAAGCCATTAAAGCTCATGAAGTTCAGGATGTTGCCGATGATATGTTCCGCACCGTCCTCCGCGCCGGTGATCACGATCCCGCCGACTTTATTGGCGAAGTCCGACTTTCCGGTCGCGAGCAGCTCGTCATTGAGCTCGTCGAGGCGTTCGATAATGCGCTGGATCAGCGAGGACTGAATTCCCCACCAGACCGGGGTTGCGAAGATGATGATGTCCGCAGCTTTCATCTTGCCGACGATCATCGGCCAGTCGTCACCGTCTATCTCTGTCTTGGTTCCGGGTTGGATGTCGTAATCCCTCAACCGGATTATCTCACTGTCGACGTTCTCCTGTTCCCTGAAGATGTCGGCGACAACCTCACACAGGACCGCGGTGTTGGAGAGAACCTGTTTTTTCTTCAAGGTGCCGAGAAGGAATAGCGCCTTGATGTTCGATGAAGGTGTCACGTTCCGTCCTTTCTATGATCGGTAATCATGATGGTGACCACCATGTAAAGTCCAAGAGCCGCGGCGATACCGATCGCAATGAGACCAAGCTTGCGCCAGTACTGGAGCAATGAGGAGCTTGCGATCAGCAGGCCCGCAAGAACAAGTCCCACAGAAATACGGTTCGCGATTTTCTCCATTCCGCGCAGGAGCATCGGCAGCTGCGGCGTATCGACACGAATTGCAAAGTCATTACGCGACATGCGCTCCGTGATGGTGTCGAGCCGGCGCGGCAATGCATTCAGGAGATCGCTCGATGCCGCAGCCATCTGGAACAGTCGCTGCGGCGACAGGTCTCGCTTCGCTCGATCGTTTGCGATCTCCGTTGCGTACTCGCGGATTGTCTGTGAGGGGTTGAAGTTCGGATCGAGCGAGCGGGTCACCGCGTCGAGATTGAAAAGCGCCTTCGCGAGCAGTGTAAGCTCCGCCGGAAGCTTGAGCCCTTCGCGATATGCGACACCGATGGTCTCATAGAGAACGAGGCCCGCCGGAGTGTCCCCGACCGTTTCATCGGCGTGCTTCGCAATAAGTGACGACACATCGCGCACAAAGGCCGTACGATCGAATGTTGGCGGATGCTGGCCAATCTCGATGAGGACGTCCGCTGCGACGTCGCCCTGATTTTCCGCCATCGCGAGCAGAAGGCGCACCACCGAGTTACGCATCGATTCAGTCAGGTGTGCGGTCATCCCGAAGTCGATCATGGCGAGCTTTGGATCGCCCGGGTCCGCCAGCTCAGTTGCTTCGCGCATGGCTTCGCCCTCAGAGCGAACCAGCGGAGTCGCTGCCTTTCTTTCCTCGACGCGACGATCTGTGGCCGCCGCTTCAGCTGGAGTCAGCGGGTTCTCTCGTCCCGGCAGCACAACAAAAAGATTTCCGGGATGCGGGTCTGCGTGGAAATGTCCCGTGCCGGTAATCTGATGCAGGTAAGCCCGGGCAAATTCATCAGCGAGTGGCGCAAAGTCGTGGTCGATGCGAGTGATCGGCGGGATGTCAGATATCTTCACGCCGCGCACGCGCTGCATCGTCAGCACTCTGTGCGTCGTGTATGCGTCGATCGGCCTCGGGATGAGTATGTGCGGAAATCCAGCGAGAGCGCGCCGAAAGCTTGCCGCGTTCCGCGCTTCGGCGCGATAGTCGAGCTCATCGATGAGCGCGCGCTCGAGTTGCTGTACAACTCCGACGATATCGACCTTGTCGCCGGCGGATGTGTGAGCTGCCAGGAATGCCGCGAGCTCCTTGAAGAACTCGATGTCATCCGACAGGATCTCCCGAATCCCGCGGCGCTGAATTTTGACAACGACCCCTCGGCCGTCCCGCAGGGTTGCGGCATGTACCTGGCCAAGCGAGGCACTTCCAAGCGTCTTTTCCTCGAACGATCCGAAAAGTTTTCCTATTTTTGCGCCGAGCTCTTCTTCGATGATCTCTTCGACGTCTTCGAAGGGCATCGGCGGAACGCTATCCTGAAGGCATTCGAGCTCCTTGACGAATGCGGGGGAAACGAGGTCAGGGCGGGTAGATAGAACCTGGCCGAGCTTGATGTAGGAGGGCCCGAGTTCGATAAGGCGATTCTTGAAGGCCTCTGCCTGGTTCTCGCGCGGCTGGTTTTTGTCCGGCTTCGCTTCGGCATCCAGCTGAGCGCCTTCGAGACCGAGAAGTCCTTGTCCTTCGCTGTAATCGAGCAGGCCATAGCGCGTGAAAAGGCCGATCGTCGCGGCGATCCGCGGCAGGTAACGAGGAGCGAGGATCATAGCTGCCGCGAAGGCAGAAAGTGTGCCCCAGCCGGACTGCCGGGAAACGGCAAGGTGGGAGATATTTACGCATGACTGAGACAAACAGCGTGCAGAATGGTGGAGGCCAGGTGCCTCCGAGTGGCAGGGTCGATGTTCGTACCGTGGCGAAACCGTGGGGTCATGAAAGCATCTGGGCCCACACCGATCGTTACGTCGGAAAAATCCTGCATATCAAGGCGGGTCAGGCGCTTTCGGTGCAGTACCACAACGCGAAAGATGAAACCATTCATCTCCTCACCGGTGAGCTGGTCTACCGTGTGCAGATGGGTGAAACGCTCGAGGATATGCACTTGAAGGCCGGCGAGTCATTCCGTATTACGCCGCATACGATTCACCAGATGGAAGCAGTCACCGATTGCGACGTGCTCGAAGTTTCGACACCCGAGCTCGACGACGTGGTGCGGCTTTCCGACCGATACGGGCGCGAGGGAACCAACGCACCATGAAGGTGATAATTCCGTTGGCTGGAAAGGGTACCCGGCTGAGGCCGCATACGCACGTCACGCCGAAGCCGATGATGCGCGTGGCTGGAAAGCCCGTGATGTCGTACGTGCTCGATGAGCTGCGTGATCTCGGTGGGATCACGGAGGTTATCTACATCACCGGTCATTTGAAGGATAAGGTCGAGGATTTCGCGCGAAAGAGTCTCGACATTCCTTCTGTTTTCATCGAGCAGAAGGTTCAGGATGGAACTGCCGGTGCGATTGCGCTTGCGAGAGACCGTGTCGATCAGCCCGTGCTCATCATCTTCGTCGATACGATCTTCGACGCTGATCTCTCAGTCGTGAATACGACTGATGCGGATGGGATTATCTGGACGAAAGAGGTCGAGGATTATCAGCGGTTCGGCGTCGTGGTGACCGATGAGAACGGGAACATGACGAAGATTGTCGAGAAGCCGAAGACGCCGATCTCGAAGCGCGCGAACATCGGTCTATACTATATAAAGAACTGGAAGCTGCTCTTTGAGGGCATCGACCATGTGCTTGCGTCGCCCACGAATCAGGGCGAGTACTATCTCACCGATGCGTTTCAGTACATGATCGACAAAGGCGCGAAGATTCAGGTGATCGACGTACAGGGTTGGTACGACGCCGGCAAGATCGAGACGATGCTCGAGACCAATCAGACAATGTTGATGAAAGGCCGCGCTCGGCGGCCGGATAATTCTGACGGTTCTATCATCGTCGATCCGGTTTACGTCGAGGAAGGGGTGACGCTCACGAATTCGGCCATCGGTCCGAACGTATCGATTGGAAAGGGAAGCGTGATCGACGGCTCGACTCTTTCGCATTCGATTGTAGGGACCGGATCAAGAATCTCGAGGTCGAAGCTGTCCAATTCATTGATCGGGGATGACACCGTCCTTGATGGTCTCGTCGGAGAGGTGACGCTCGGCGATAGCTCGGAGGTAAGGGTATCGCCCGCCTAAGCAGGAATGTCTTCGCGCTGTCGGGAGTGAGTTTTCTCACCGACGTCGCGACTGAGATGATCTATCCGCTCCTGCCGGTGTTCCTGAGCACCGTGCTGGGAGCGAATGCGAGCTTTATTGGTGCGATCGAGGGAGCGGCTGAATCGACAGCGTCGCTGCTCAAGCTCGCGAGCGGCTGGTGGTCGGACAAGGTGCGGAAGCGGAAGCCCTTTGTCGTGTGGGGATATGGCATCGCGACGGCGGTGCGGCCATTCATTGCTCTCGCCCAGAGTGCTGGCGTTGTGCTTGGCATTCGCGTCGCTGACAGAGTGGGCAAGGGGATTCGAAGCTCTGCTCGCGACGCGTTGCTGGCGGATAGCGTCGAGCCCGACATGCGCGGCAGGGCGTTTGGATTTCATGCGTCGGCGGATAATGCGGGTGCGGTTGTCGGGCCGCTGATCGCGTTTGCCTTGCTGCGTTACATGAACTTTTCGCTCCGTCACGTTTTCTGGCTTGCCGCGATTCCGGGAGTCCTCGCGTTCATCGTTCTTGTCGCGGCAGTGAAGGACATCGAAGCGCCGGTAACGAAGGAAGATTCCGCGAAGCCAGTTCTGTCGGGCGAGAAGCTTAATAACAGGTTCTGGGTGTACCTGGTCGTCGTTCTCGTATTCACGCTTGGTAACTCAACCGATGCGTTTTTGTTGCTGAGATCTAATCAGCTCGGTGTTGCGGTGGCGCTTGCACCGATTTTGTGGGCTGTTCTCAATCTCGTGAAATCGTTGTTCGGTACGTGGTTGAGTGGTCTGTCAGATCGCGTTGGGCGGAAGCCGTTGATCGTTGCAGGTTGGCTTCTGTATGCGGCTGTCTACTTCGGATTCTCGAGAGCAACTGCACCCTGGCATGCGTGGGCGCTGATCGCGACATACGGCCTGTTCTACGCGATGACTGAGGGAACCGAGAAGGCGCTCGTTGCTGACATCGTGCCGAAGCAGAAGCGGGGCGTTGCCTTTGGCTGGTACAATCTGGCGATCGGTCTGGGCGCTTTACCGGCATCGTTGATGTTTGGGGCGATCTGGGATCGCCTCGGCTCCCCGGTAGCGTTCATGTTTGGTGCGTCGCTCGCGCTACTCGCTGCGATTGGAATGGCCGTTGTTGCGCCGGGGAGAGTTACAGATTCGGCGTGAGATGCGGTGGTGAGCAGCCAATGATGGCTAGACTTGCCAACGACGTTCCCTCGCGCAATCTTCGATTCATGGCAGATAGGCCTAATATCAAGCCCGAAGCGCAGCGCCTCGTCGATAGTCTTCCGGAGACTGCAAGCTGGGATGATCTCGCCTACGAGGTATACGTGCGCCAGGCGATTGATGCCGGCATCGCTGACGCCGACGCGGGCAGACTGGTTGATCACGATGGCGCCCTCGCGCGCATCCGCTCGCGGATTCGTCGCGTCTCGTAAAGTGCCGGCTCCGTTGGACGGAGCAAGCCGTTAACAGTTGGGCGCGATCGCAGATTACATAAGTCTTTCGTCGCCGGTCTATGCTGAGGGTGTAGTTGAGCGTGTGGCGGCACGCATCGATCTCGCCTTAGAGTATCCTGATATTGGCCGTCGAGTTCCGGAGCTCGATATACCTGAGATCCGTCAGTTGATCGAATGGCCATACCGAATCATTTATCGAGCCCATCCCGAGGTGATCGAAGTATTGGCGATCGTGCACGGTCGACGTGATTTGCTCGATGTAGAGCGAAGCTAGGCCGACGAAGTACTAAAGCTTGCCTATCGGCGCCTCACCGCGCGCGCTTACGTACGCGACAACGCCGGTCGGCGAAAGCACGAGTCGCACGGGATTGCAACCTGCGATGCTGCGCGGTGCACCTACCGTCCGCACGGTGTACTTAGCTGCTTTTCCCAGCGCCGAAGTTCTTCGGGCGTTTATCGATCGCGCCGAACCTGGTGATCTCTTGTTCGTGCACCATCCGATCGATTTGGAGTCGGGCGACCCAAAGGGAGAGTGGGGCAGATTCTTCCAGCCAATTGCTGACAAAACGATCGACGCACTTCGGCTGAGACAACTGTCCATCTATTCCTGTCATGCGCCGCTCGACTATCATCCGACTTTCAGTACATCGGGCTCGATCGCAGCGGCTCTCGGTGGTACCGTGATCGGGGAATTCTTCCCCTACGGCCGTGGCCATGCGGGGATCATTGCTTCGCTTCCGGACTTCTTCGGAGTATTCCTTTGCCACAACGGCGCCGAATCTTGTTATGCCGCTCGTGGATTCCGATGCTCGCTAAGAGTTTAGCTACACGTGAACAGCGTTTGACAATCCTCACTGGGATCGCATTCTTATTCTGACTAAACCGCCGCTTAATTTGTCTGATAGACGCAGCTCAACGAACGGTTGGATCACTGCATTCATCTGAGAGGGGAACGTGCTAACGACAATTAGTGCCCGCGGTGTATGGCGCACCGCTATCACCTGGGCAGTCGGATTGTCCGCCCTCGCGACGACGCTCCTGATCGGCGGTATCGAGCTCGGCGTTGTACCAACGTCGGTGTTCGGTATTCGAGAGCTCGTCGCGCTCGCAGTACGAACCTTCGTCGCCGGAGGCATAATGGGCGCCCTGTTCGCACTGTTGGTCGCGCGACGCGAGCGCGGACGTGGCCTGATCGAGCTGAGTTACAGTCGATTCGGCGTG
>JANYKY010000292.1 GCA_025357975.1 Gemmatimonadaceae bacterium | reverse complement strand
TTCGGCTTGTGCACCGCCGCGCCCGGTGTCGCGGGCCACACGATTACTGATGATTTTCTCGGAGCCCCGCTCTCGCAGTATCTCGCGTCGGAAGAAGAGGCCGCTGATTACTACAGTGACGTGCTCGATCGATTGGTCGCAACGGGATCTTCCGGCGCATATGCATGGTGCCATGGCGACTACGATCCGAAGCTTTTCGACAGGCCTCCGATCTCGACTGCCATCAGGGAGCGTACGTTCGGACTCGTTCGCGCTGATGGAAGCGAAAAACCGGCAGCGGCCGTCTTTCGGAAATTCAGGCAGCGGCGGGACGCTGGAGAGTTGAATCAATCCTCAGCGCACATCCCTTCCGTGCTCGACGTGACACCAGATGAATATTACTCGGCGCCACAGGCTCACTTCGATCGGCTATATACGAGATGGCTGTCCGGAATCGCATCGTGATCGCGCGGCTCGAGCGCGCTGCGGAGAACCCGCTTGTTTGCCCATCTGACATTTCATTTACGACAGCAACCGGGACTTTCAATCCGGGCGCTGCAATCGATCGAGCAAGCGGGAAGGTGGTGCTGCTGGTTCGAGTGTTCGAAAAAGACACCAATCACTCATGCCTCGGTCTCGCCCTATCGTCAGACGGTGTTCACATTGACGAAATATGGGACCATCCGGCCGTTGGGCGAGAGGAGCCGTACGAAGAATGGGGCGCCGAGGATGCACGCATCACGTGGATCGAAGAGGATGGAATTTACGCGATCACGTACACGGGCTACTCTCCGGCGGGTCCCCGCGTATGCCTGATCACCACCGACAATCTCCTCGCGCCAGAACGTTATCAGAGGCATGGACCGCGCATCGCGGGCGACAACAAGAATTGCGTCGTATTTCCGGAGAAGATTGACGGACAGTATGTAATTCTTCACCGGCCAATGCCGCGAATCGAGTGCGTGCGAGTGTCGTCGCTCTTCGAACAATGGCCCGTAAAAGGCGCGACCATTCTCGGACCTCTGCCAGGCACGTGGCGCAGCTCACGCGTGGGCGCAGGCGCGCCCCCGATACGCACTCGAATCGGCTGGCTCCTCGCGTTTCACGGTGCGACCACGATCGAAGAGGGCAACGTCTATTCAATGGGTTGGTGCGTTCTCGATCTCGAGAACCCGGAGACTGTGCTTTATGTGTCCGACACGCCCCCGCTCACTCCCGAAGCTCCGTACGAAATAGAGATGGGAATTATCCCACAGCTCGATCACGCCAATTTCATTACTGGCGTGCGCGTTGTCTTCGCGCAGGGACTGGTTGAACTGGGAGATGATCTGATCGTGTACTACGGGGCATCGGACGTTATGATTGGCGCCGCCCGTGTCAACAAACGCGACCTTGTCGACTCGCTCGAGAAAGCCATCGCACTTGGGCAAGGCAGCCCACCGCTGTGATGTATGGCGTCTCGGGAAAGCTGAAACTACTGGCGTCTCTGGCTGTCGCTTGCGCACTCATTTCGGCTTGCGGCCGGACGACAGATCCAGTGCCGGCCGGCCCATCGGTCCTCGTTGTAAACCTTGATCACCTGCGACATCTGGGACTCGACGCAGTCGTTGGAGGCCGTCCCGTTCGTGTTGTGTCCCTTTACGCGGAAGCCCCTGACTACAAGCCGACCGGGTCGCCCGCGCGCGATGGATTCGAGGGCATCGCCAGTCTCGATGACGCGGCCCGCGCGACAGTCGCCTATCTCCACTCGTACGAACAGACGGGCGATCCGCGTTCGCGCACCGAAGCGCTTGGACTCTTGGCATTCGTCGAATCGATGGAACAGGGCGATGGAGAGTTCGTAAATTTCGTCGACGCGAATGGGCAGTTGAATCGAAACGCGCCGAGCAGCCGAAAGAGCATGTCGTTCTGGGCGGCTCGCAGCATCTGGGCACTTGGCGAAGCTGTACGGGTTCTCGGTAAAACAGATTCCGTCGATGTTGCGGCGATGCGTCCAGTGCTCGATCGCGCGATCGCCCGACTCGATCGTGACGTCACCGCAGGACAACTGGTCGACGGATCGAGCACAGCGACTGCAGAAGCGTTGCTTGGCCTTCTTGCGTTGCAGCGCGCTGATCCGTCTCCGGGGCTCGCTTCCCTGGCGACTCGTACGGCTTCGCTGCTTGTTCCGCTCACGCGCGGGAACGCGGAAACTGCTCCGTGGGCGGCACGCGTTGAAAAACCGGATGTAGACTGGCACGCGTGGGGCGCGCGATCCACTCAAGCGCTTGCGGTTGCGGCTGTTGTTCTCCGCCGTCCCGATTTTGCGATTGAAGCGAGAAAAGAAGCAGACGGATTATGGGCGCGTTTTCTGCTTGCCGGGCAGGTCGCATCGAGCGTCACACCTGACGGAACCGCGAAATGGTTTCCGCAAATTGCGTATGGGTTGGGCCCGATCGTAGAAGGATATCTGTCGCTGGCAGACGCAACCGGCGACTCGCGCTACGCCATATTCGCGGGACTGACGGCCGGCTGGTTCGCCGGCGCGAATCCGGCCAGCATAGCGATGTACGACGCTAAAACAGGAAGGACGTTCGACGGAATTGATGGTCCTTCGCCGATAAAACTGAATCCGAATGCTGGAGCGGAATCGACGATCGAATCGCTCTTGGCAATGCAAGCCGTTGCGTCTAATCCAGAGGCTGCAGAATACGCGAGATATCGTCCGGCGGGAGCGCTCGCCTCGACTCTCGCGGGAGTTCCTGATCATCGCGAATTCGATGGTCCAGGCGGCACGCGATTGATCGTGAAACGAGGCACGTCGGGGTTGGAGATTGCATCCACCGGAACGGCTGCAGCCACTGCACAGCCGATCACACTCACCTACTGGCCCGCTGCAAACCCTCCAGAGACGCGGCTCGCGATGAAGCTTGCCGCTCAATGGAATCTGGAGAACCCTGGTGTGCAGGTGCGTGTACAGCCCCTGCCGGCCGGCCGATCGACCGAAGAAGTATTGCTCGCGGCCATCGTAGCGAGAGCCACTCCTGATGTGAGCTCCAACGTTTCATCGGCGCTGCTCGCAAGGCTCGTACGCGCGAAAGGGGTAGTGCGGCTCGACACGCGAACTGCGACGTCCGCTCGATTGCAGGAGCGCACCAGTGCAGCGATGCTCGCATCACTTCGTCTTCCGGATGGGGGGATCTACGCGTTCCCGTGGAAAACGAACCCGATGATGCTGATGTACAATGTGGATCTGCTGAAGGCCGCAGGCGTCGCGCCTCCGCGCACTCAATCGGAGCTGCTGGAAGCATGCAGGCGCCTTACGCGAGATACCAACGGCGATGGCAGAGCCGATCGCTGGGCATTCTGGGCGACGCTCAAGACGACATGGTACGAGCGCTTCTATGACTTTTATCCACTTTACCTCGCGAGCTCGGGCGGCCGGACGCTCGTCACCAACGGAAAAGTGGTCTTCGACAACGAGGCTGCCGTTTCCGCCATGAGTGTGCTGCGCCGCGGATTCGATGAGGGCGTACTTCCCCGCTCCAATTTCGCACTCGGCCGCGACCCGTTCATGGATGGAACAGTCGCCATGAAGATCATCGGTCCGTGGTTCGTGAAGGAGCTCGACGAGCTCAAGGTCCAGGGGCTCCATTACGATGTAACTCCTGTTCCATCAGCCGACGGGACGCCGGAGCGCGACCAGTTCGCTTTCGCCGACCTGCGAAGCATCGCGATTTTCACCACCACTCGGCACCCAGAAGAAGCGGCGCGCTTTGTAGCGTATCTCACTTCTCCCGCCGCGGACCGGATGTTGATCGAAGAAGCGAGCCAGCTTCCCTATCGGCGCGATCTCGCATCGGATCCGCGGTTCACTGCTTCATTGAAGAAGTGGCCGACTCTGTCCACGTACGCGACTTACGTCGAGCGCACTCGCGATATCGATCTCGACCCCGATGTCGTCGAGATCTTTGACCTCATCTCTGAGGCGTACGAAGAAGGTGCGATTTACGGGAAGGTTCCGGTGCGTCAGGCCATCACCAACGCTGCAACCGAAGCGCGAGGGCTGTTGAGTGCGCGCTGAGCGTCGCTCCGGCTCGTTGATGGCAGCGCCCTACGCTGCATTCCTTCTGATCTTTGCGGCGTATCCGATCTTGTTTGCACTGGTGCTCGTGTTCCTGAAATGGGATCTCGTGACGACGCCTGTTTTTGCAGGCGCTGACAATATGCGAATGCTCGCGACGGACACTCGTTTCTGGCGCGCCGTTGCGAACACTTTCGTGTTTCTCAGCATTCACTTGCCGCTTCAGGTCGCGAGTGCGTTGATGCTTGCGCTCGCCCTGAACCGGCCGCTCGCATTTCGCTCATTCTGGCGCGCCGCGTTCTTTCTTCCGGTAGTCATCTCCGGTGCGGTCGTCGCAATCTTGTGGAGCAACCTCTATGCGACGGATGTTGGACTGATCAACGGCGTCCTCGTGCGGATTGGACTGAGGCCAGTACCATGGCTCACCGATCCCTCGACTGCGATGCCGGCGATTGCGGCGATGGTCACCTGGAAAAATGTTGGCTTCTACGTGATCATCTATCTGGCGGGGCTACAATACATCCCGCGCTCGTGCAAGGAAGCGATCGAAATAGAAGGCGCGTCCACCTGGCAGCGCTTCAGGTTCCTCACCCTGCCGCTGCTCCTGCCACAGACTATTCTCGTCGTTACGCTCTCGACGATCAACGGTTTTCAGTTGTTCATCGAGCCTTACGTGATGACGGGAGGCGGCCCTCTCAGGCGCACGTATTCCATCGTGCTGTACCTGTACACGAACGCGTTTGCGTATCAAAAAATGGGATACGCGGCAACGATCGGCGTAGCCCTCGCGCTCATTATCGGCAGCGTAGTCTTCATTCAGCGCCGAGTGATCGGCAATGCGGAGGCGCTGTGAGAACGCTCAGGCGTATCGGACTCTATACCGGGCTCGCGATTGCGGCGCTGACCTTCATTTATCCGTTTCTGTGGATGGCCTCAGCGACTTTCAAGCCGCTGTCGGAAGTCGGCACGCTGGCGTTGTTCCCAACGCACGCGACACTGGACAACTACAAAACGATGTGGGCCCGTGCGCCCTTCGGCCGCGCGTTGATCAACAGCCTTCTGGTCGCAACCACGATTACCATCGCGGTTCTCGTGTTTGGCTCGATCACCGCATACGCGATGGCGCGCCTCCGATTCAAGGGGCGCCCGGCTCTCAACGCCGCGACGATGGGCGTGCTGCTCGTGCCTGGGCAACTCACACTGATTCCACTCTACACGCTGATAGTCCAACTCGGCTGGATCGACACTTACGCAGCGCTCATCATTCCATATCTGTTCAACGCTACGGCCATCCTCATGATGCGTCAGTTCTTTCTGCAGATTCCCCAGTCGCTCATCGATTCTGCACGCATGGATGGCATGGGTGAACTTCGAATACTGTTCACAATTTTCTGGCCCTTGTCAAAACCGGTCCTCTCGATTGTCGCGATTTTTACGTTCATGGGATCGTGGAACGAAGTGCTTTGGCCGCTGCTGGTGGTGAGGGAGCAGCACCTGATGACGCTCCCCCAACTCCTGACTGTGTTTTCCCTCGGCGGGGGTGCCGGATCGATCGGCGTGTCACTCGCATCAGCGATGGTTCTCGTTGTCCCCGTCGTGATTGCCTACGCGTTTCTGCAACGCAACTTCATCGAGAGCATGGCTGGCTCTGGAGTGAAAGGATAAGTGCCTTCAGTTCATTTCGAACATGTGAGCAAGCGCTTCGGTGCGACGACTGTCGTCGAAGATTTCAATCTCGATGTGGCCGAGGGCGAGTTGTTGGTGCTCGTCGGTGGTTCAGGATCAGGAAAAACCACTATCCTGCGGATGCTCGCTGGGCTCGAGGAAGTAACCGAGGGTAGGATCCGCATCGATGACCGTGATGTAACGGCGCTCGCTCCGCGCGACCGCGATGTGGCCATGGTCTTCCAGGATTATGGACTCTACCCGCACATGACTGTTCGCGAGAACCTCTCGCTTGGCCTTCGACTCAGGAAGGTGGCTCGAACCGAGATTGAGAGAAGAGTGACGTGGGCGGCCGACATGTTACAGCTCGAGCCGCTGCTCGATCGGAAGCCAAAACAGCTTTCAGGGGGACAGCAGCAGCGTGTTGCAATGGGTCGTGCGATGGTGCGCGAGCCGCTCGTCTTCCTTTTCGATGAGCCGCTATCCAATCTCGATGCTGGCCTCAGAGCGCAGATGCGAATCGAGATCGGGGGGCTGCAGCGCCGTCTCAAGACAACAACGGTCTACGTAACGCACGATCAGGTTGAAGCGATGACACTCGGCGATCGCATCGTCGTGCTCGCGGATGGGCGTATTCAGCAGGTTGGCAGGCCAATCGACCTCTATCGCGCTCCCGTGAATCGCTTCGTGGCAGGGTTCGTAGGGACGCCGCCAATGAACTTTGTAGAAGGGCGGATTACGGGTGAAAACGGTGGCGCCCAGTTCAACGCGGACGGCATGAGGTTCGACATGCTCCCAGGGCGGATGCCAACTACAATGCCCTCAGGCCCTGTAACGCTGGGAATTCGTCCCGAGGACATGGAAGTCGATCCCCAGTCTGACGGGCCGCGTAATGGAAGCGTGGCGGGCCGGGTGGTTCTCGTAGAACGCCTTGGTGGGACGAGTCACGTCCATTTCGATGCAGGGCCGAATCGGATGCTGGCCTCCGTTACCAACGAGAGGCTTCCAGCGGTGGGCGATGCGATCGATGTCCGGATCAACGGTGAGCGAGCGCACCTGTTTGTCGACGATCAGAGAGTTTCCTCGGCGAGCTGATCACAGTGCAGATTCCAGAAAAGGCCATACACGGATCAACGACGTGGAACGGCCATCAGGGGCAAAAACCGTTTAACAACGATGCACAGATGAAAATGATGGATGCGCGGTAGGATCTTCCGCGTCCGGAAATCTTCTCGTCCCGCGCTTAACGCGCCGTCCTATCGAGTCGCTGGCATCATTTTCATCTGTGCATCGTAGTTAGACGGCTTTTAGTCCTTCCTTCCCGTCACAACACGTTAAACGCAAAAGTCGCCGCTGACCTCATTCCGGTCAGCGGCGACTCCTTTGCTTCAGGCCAGATTAATAGCCCGTGTTCTGCGTGATGCTTCCGCCAGACTTATCGATCTCACTCTGCGGAATCGGATACAGATAGTTACGGTCCTGGAAGTTCTTGCCAAGCGCCGTCAACACCTGCTTCGCGATGCCCCATCTCTTCAGGTCGTTAAAGCGCTGTGACTCGAAACCGAGCTCGACGCGTCGTTCGTGCCTTAGCCACGTCGTGACCTGCGCTTTATCTACTGACGCTGGTCTATCAGGTAGCGTTCCTGCTGGAATTGCGTTGCCGTCCACCGTTACGCCATTACGTGCACGCTGCCGGACTCTGTTGATGATGGCAATCGCGCTGGCGTAGTTACCAGTTTCGTTATACGCCTCAGCCTTCCACAGAAGCACATCCGCCAGGCGGATGTAGATCTTGTTGCCCGGGGCGTCGTCGTTGCCCTTGTAGACGGTATTTGTCGAGCCGAGCAGCTTGTACACTGCCTTGTCGGTGACGCGGACGGTGTAGAGCAAACGCGGATCGTTGGGCTCAAACTCGGCGATGAAATTCGTCGTCGGAGCGATGAAGCCCCAGTCGAGCGGCGCAGAAATTCCGTTGCCGTTTCTCGGACTTGCACCCGTCTCGTGATCGTACTGAAAGATCACTTCGTTTTCAGCGAACTTGCTGGCTACGCTGAAGTTGTCGAAGTAATTGCTATTGAGGTTGTAGAAACCAGTTGCCTCGAGCTCAGAGACGCTGGCGATGACGTCTGCCCACTTCTGGTTGTAGAGAGCGACTTTGGCCTGCATCGCGATCGCGGCCCCTTTGGAGACTCTCCACTTCGCCGTTGCGTCAGAATATTTCGACGAAGGCAGCAACGACTTGGCCTGGGCCAAATCAGCGCTGATCTGGGTAACGACTACTGCTTTCGATTCTCTCTTGGCGACGCCATAAGCTTCGTTGAAGTTGGTCAACGGCTTCAGCAGCAGCGGTACATCACCGAAGTTGTTGGTTAGATCGAAGTAGTAGAACGCCCTCAGGAAATAAGCCTCGCCGAGCAGCCGTGACTTGAGCGCGGGATCGATTGCGATTTTCGCAGTCAAAGCAGGATCGGTCAGGTAGCTGATGGCGAGATTGGAGCGGTTGACCCCTTCGTAATCGTAGCTCCACTGGCCGTTGAAGGCCTGATTGCTGGCCGTGAAGTTGAAGCTGACCACCTGGTCCATCCACGACTGATCACCGTCCGGGCTCCACTTCTTGGCAACATCGTCTGAGGCCATGTCGTCGACGATAACGTCGTTGCGAAACACCGTTCCGAGGTCCCATCTCCATTCGTTCAGAATGTTGAGAGTGCTCGAGAGCATCCGGTACGAGGCGGTCACCGAGGTGACCACGGTATTCAGGGTCGGATCGGTATTGACCTGCGCCGGCGTGAGCAGACCGACGGGATCCTTGTGCAGATCGCAGCTCAGCACTGCGAATAGCGGAATCAATGCCATCGCTCTATGAAGCGTCTTCATCCTTCCCTATCCTTTGTGAGTAGTAGGCATCGAATCAGAACCTGACATTGGTGCCGAGCAGGAATGCTCTCGATGATGGATACGTACCCTTGTCCACCGGGTCGGTGGATTCAGGATCGAGTCCAGTGTACTTGGTGCTTGTAAGCAGGTTCTGGCCAGAAACGTAGAAGCGAAGACCCTGCAGGCCCGACCTCAACCCTGAGCGCCCTCTGCCCAGCGTGTATCCGAGCTCCAGGTTTTTCAAGCGCATGTAGGAAGCATCTTCGACAAATATACTCGATACCTTGCTGCTCCCGTTGTCATTGAAGGTCGTGCGCGGGATTGTGTTGCTGGTACCCTCGCCGTGCCACGCACCCAGAACTGCAGTGCTGTGATTGAACGGGCGGCTGTCGTAATCGGTGATTTTCTTGGCATCGTTGTACTTATCGACGCCGTGGACACCCTGAATGAGAACAGACAGGTCGAATCCACGATTTTCGGCGCCGAGATTGAAGCCATATGACATTCTCGGGATTGGACTGCCGATGAAGGTTCTATCGTCGTCATTGATGACACCGTCACCATTGAGATCCTTGAACCTGATGTCGCCCGGCTGGGCTGACGGATTGGCTGTGCCATGCAGCTGCGTCTTGATCTCTGCAACGTTCTGGTAGATGCCTTCCATTACGTAGCCGTAGAATGCGCCGAGCGGGTGACCGACTTCAGTCTTGTAGACGTCACCAGAGATGTTGGGCAGGTTCGGGTGAAGTTTTTCAACGTTGTTGTGGACGGTCGCAACGTTCGCACTGAAGTTGTACTTGAAGCCCCCAGCCCTGTTCTTGTAATCGAGAGCTGCTTCGAATCCCTTGTTGCTGACGTCGCCTGCGTTGACGATTGTCGGAGAAACATTTCCAACGATCGAAGGCAGCGAAATTGGCAGCAGGATGTCGTAGGTGTTTTTCTTGAAGTAGTCGAGCGATACATAGAGCTTGTTGCTCAGCAGGCCAAAGTCGGCGCCGACGTTTTTCTGCGTCGTCGTCTCCCACTTCAGATCCGGATTGCCGTAGCGCGAGATCAGGTACTGATCACCCACTTTGTTCAGCAATGTCAGGAAGGCGTAGTTGTCGATCTCCTGGTTTCCGAGTTTTCCAACGCTCGCTCTCAACTTCAGATCCGACAACCAGGTCACATTGCGCATGAAGCTTTCGTTCGAAATGTTCCAGCCCGCTGAGACTGACGGGAAGTAGCCCCACGTATTGTTGGTCGAGAATCTCGACGAGGCGTCCGCCCTGACAGTTCCGGTAATGAGGAAGCGGTTGTCAAACGCGTAGTTAGCAGAGCTGAACAGCGAGAAGAGAGCCCACTCGGAGGCGGATCCTCCCGTATTTTCGCCGCTGGTTCCACCGTAGTTGAGGTACTGGAACGGCGGAGTCGCGAAATCGTATCTGGCTCTCGAGCCGCCGAGCGACGAGGAATAATTCGTAATGAATTCAGTCCCGCCGAGCGCCGAGAATCCGTGCTTCACGCTCGTATTCGCGTAATTCAGCGTGTTGTTCCAGGTGACGGTCGTTGCCTGTCCTCTGTCTTCGTTCAACGATGTCGGCCGGTTCTGGCGACCAAACCCGTCGGTGGCATTCCCGCCACCACCGTTATCGCCGAAG
>JANYKY010000317.1 GCA_025357975.1 Gemmatimonadaceae bacterium | reverse complement strand
TCATTGACATGTCGAACGATAATCGCAGCGACAAGACGACCAGTGGCAAGCCAGGCCAGGGCAGCGACACCGAAGACAGCCTTCAGAAGGAACTCGAAAAAGAATCAGCCGAGGGCAAGGAGTCGATTGGCGATGCCGCCTCGAACCGCAACCTCAGCGGATCCTCGACCTGGGACACACTTCCTGATGAGCAGTCGGACGCCGGCGGAAGTGACTCGATGAACTCAGGGAAGAAGTCCCAGTAGCTACACCCCGCTAGTTCTTGCGTTTGGCGCTTGCGCTCGTGCCTGAATCCGCGACGTCGTCCTCGACAGGGTGCTGGTGCTCAGAGACGTCCTTTGCAAGACGCGTTTTTTCGCTGTTTTTCTCAGCCTCATCGTGCTGCTCGCGGCCTTCGAATAAACGGTCCTTGCCAGCGTCGTTGTGCTTCGAGATATGATCAGCGTCGTGGCCGGGTCCGGACGAGTGGTGTGAATCGCTCGCCGGACCTGCCTCATTCCCTGCCTGCGCTGACTGGTCGAGCTTCCTGTCGCTCGAGTCGTGTTTGTGCCCGCTATGTTGTTCAGCCATCGACGTCTCGCTTTAGTTGGATAGATGAGGCAGGGCAACAGCCATGCCTATCGGTACCGTTTCTCGGGCTTCGGAATGAATAATTTCCGTCTTATAATGAACGCGATACTCGCGGGATATCCGCTTCCGTCGAGGGGTTACCACGGCGTGGTGCACTGGGCTCGCGTTTTCCAGAACGGTCTTCGCATATCTCAAGTCAACTCAGCCGATGAAGAAATAGTCACCCTCTTTGCATTGTTTCATGATTCGCGGCGGGTCAACGAGCACCGCGACAATGGCCACGGTTTGCGCGGCGCTGAGCTGGCTCGATCCTTAAGAGGCACCCTCGTCCACCTGGATGACACGGGATTTGAAATGCTGTTCGAAGCATGTGAGCGGCATACCGATGGCCTGACGAGCGACGACGCCACTATCGGAGCCTGCTGGGACGCGGACCGTATGGATCTTGGCCGCGTCGGAATCACACCAGACCCGAGGAAGCTTTCGACCACCGCGGCGCGAGACTTTGTTGCGTGGGCCAATGAAAGAGCGATCAGAGATTACGAACCGCGGGACGTGTTATCGGCATGGGGCGTTCCGCCGAAGACGTTCGAGCGGAGCAGCAAATCGAATAAGAAACAAGGAACTGGCCTGAAAATGAACAGCGATCCATACGACCTCCGTCGATTCGTCGAGGCGCAGGCGTCGAGCTACGACGCGGCTCTCTCCGAGCTACGCGCCGGGAAAAAAAGCTCTCACTGGATGTGGTACATTTTTCCCCAATACGACGGGCTCGGGAGCAGCGAAACGTCGCGTCGATTTTCCATCAAGAGCGACGCCGAAGCACGCGCCTACCTCGATCATCCAGTGCTCGGGCCGCGCCTGAGCCAGTGCAGCAAAGTGGTGCTCGACATCACGGGCCGTTGCGCACGTGACATCTTCGGATCACCCGACGACATGAAACTGCACTCCTCGGCGACACTCTTCGCGCAGGTATCGGATGCATCGATATTTCAGGAAATCCTCGACAAGTACTTCGGCGGCAAGCCTGCCGAGAAGACACTTTCGCTGCTTGACGCTTCGGGCGCGCATTGAAGCGAAGTAAACGAGGCGGAGAAACGGTTCAACCGTGAAGGCATCCGATTCCGAGCGTGCGCGAACCCACGTTGTCCTGGTACATCCGGAGATTCACTGGAATACCGGAAATGTTGGCCGCACCTGCCTTGCCACAGGAGCAGCGTTGCACCTAATCGAGCCGCTTGGTTTCTCACTCGATGATCGCGAAGTGAAGCGTGCTGGACTCGACTACTGGGAGCACGTTGACTTGCGCGTTTGGCCTGACTGGGCGGCGTTCGAGCGCGAGTTGCCGGCGCTCGGCGAGCCGTGGTTCTTTTCGACAAAGTCAACGCGGCTCTTCTGGGATGCACCTTTTACGGAGGCCAGAAATGTCGCGCTGGTGTTCGGGCGTGAAACCGGCGGGCTTCCAGCCGAAATCCACGAGCGATACCGCGACCGGTTTGTCGCGATGCCGATTGTGTCGCAGCTGGTGAGATCGCTCAACCTGTCCACCAGCGTGGCGATCGGGATCTACGAAGTCGAGCGGCAGCGACGGGCGCTGGATATTTGACGAGAGCCGGAAGTTTCTTTCCCGCCCGCGCCCTGCTATCCCCGACTTATTTAGCCGCCGGTCTCGGCAGTGCCGTCGGCGGCACCATGCCATTCAGCCGCATGTAATTCGCTATCTGGCTGTAGTGGTCGGCCATATCGAGAGCGTGACCAAGGACCATTACTGCGCGCGTTAGGGTGCGCGGGGCCCCACCCGGTGGATTTATCGTGATCTGGTCACTCAGGTTCGCATCGTTAAGCTGACCAAACGCTCCCTCACAGAAAGTAAAAGACTCTTTGAGCTTCGTGATGAGCGTTTCGCGTGGCCAGGTTGCTTTGATCGAGTCGGCGGTGCTGATGTCGGCAGGGGCGCGAGTGGGCTTCATTGCGCCAAAGGTGCTGCAAAAAAAGAAGTTGTCATTAGCCAGGTGTTGTGCGATGTACCCGATCGTCAGCTGCGCCGGAGTCGGGCGATAGCCGAATTTCGACGCCGGAATGGAATCGAACGCCAGCGCCAGATTACGCTGAAGGCCCATCGTCCGCGTCTTGAATACCGCCGTTATGGGATTTGCTGATGCTACAGCAGGGGTTTGCTGGGCCGCGAGCGCGAGCGGTAAAGAAAGCATCAGGATGGCAACATGCGAAATCTTCATAGCGTTCTCCGCGAGATGACGAACAGTCTGGATATTCTGGGGCGGAGAACTTCCCGGCGCAAGCGCAGTGCGCGGAGTTCGTATGGTGGGCGAATGATGCGATAAAGAGTATTCCCACTCCATTAGCGCCGGCGTGCTGTCTCGAGGAATAAACCGCGATTGCGCTTTTATGCAACCAAGGGGTTGCGCGTTCCCACATTCCCTTGTATTACCTGGCGGGCTGGCGATTTACGGAAGACATTTCGGCCGCTATCCCGTGGATCCAACCGTGCTGTTTGTTCTTCGGTAACATTGCTCTGCGCCAATAAATGCCTAAGACAAGCGCGGGCATCTTGATGTATCGTCTCAATGGCGCGTCCATCGAGGTGCTCCTGGTACATCCGGGAGGGCCATTCTGGGCGAAGAAAGACGAAGCGTCATGGTCAATCCCGAAAGGTGAGTACGGGTCAGACGAAGATCCGCTCTCTGCGGCGCGACGTGAGTTCAACGAAGAGACCGGCTTTGCGGCAGATGGTGACTTCCTTCCGCTTGGCGACATCAAGCTCAAAAGCGGAAAAATTGTTTCGGCG
>JANYKY010000285.1 GCA_025357975.1 Gemmatimonadaceae bacterium | reverse complement strand
GCTCGTCGAAGACGATGAGGTGGATGTCATGAATGTCCGCCGTGCATTCGAGCGGAACAACGTGTCGAATCCATTGTTTGTCGCGGGCAACGGGCTCGAAGCGCTCGATATGCTTCGCGGCGGCACGATCCCGCAGGAGCGGCGGTTGATCCTTCTCGACCTGAACATGCCGAAAATGAATGGCATCGAGTTCCTGCAGGCGCTTCGGGAGGATCCGAAGCTCGCGAGCACGTCAGTTGTGGTACTGACCACATCGAACGATGACCAGGATAAGATCGACGCCTACAACCTTAACGTTGCGGGCTATCTCCTGAAACCGGTGACCTTTAGTAATTTCTGCGAACAGATGACCGCGCTCAACAAGTACTGGACGCTCGTGGAGATGCCCTGACGTCGATGGCCGACCATAGGCTGAAGATTCTGGTCGTCGACGACGATGACGTCGATCGCATGGCCGTCAAGCGGGCGCTCAAGTTGTCCGGCCTCGAGGTGATAGTTGCCGAGGCGGACGATGCCGACAGCGCGCTCTCCCGTTTGAGCACCGGTGATTTCGACTGTACGCTGCTTGATTACCGGATGCCCGGCAGCGACGGACTAGAGGTTATGCGTCGCGCCCGCGAAAAAGGATTGATGACCCCGTTCATAATGCTGACGGGTTTTGGCGATGAACAGACAGCCGTAGAGCTGATGAAGGCTGGGGCCGCGGACTACATCCCGAAAAATTCACTCACACCGGAGCGGCTTTCGGTGAGCCTGCGCGGTGTAGTCCGGGTTCATCAGGCTGAGATCGAAGCCGGCAAGGCGGACAGTGAGCTGCGCCGTTACGCTGATCGCCTGCGCGCTGTTGCGCAGGCAGCGATCGAGATGAACTCGACGCTCGCAGTCGATGCCATGCTCCAGGCGACAACCGAGAATGCGCGCCGAATCCTGAACGCGCGGTACGCTGAGACACGCTTGACCGCTGAAGTGAACTCGACCAGCGATGCTCTCGAGGCACAGACCGCGATGTGGCGTGCCTCGGCGCCGTCTGAAGAAGAGCATGAGCTGACCTCATGGGCTGACGCTACTCGCGACGAGATGCCCGGAATTACGCCGGAGATCCTGGCGCTTCTCGCGGCAAATCCTGACTCGATTGGAATCTCATCTACGGGATTCCATGTCCCCAGCACCCTGAGCGCGGATCTCGCCGGGCGCGATGGTGGAAAGCTCGGGACGATTCAGTTATGGGACAAGAAAGAAGCTGGTGAGTTCGACGAAGCCGACGAAGCGATTTTGACCCAGCTCGCCCAGCTCGCGTCGGTAGCGCTCGAGAACGCGCGGTTGTTCAAGGCGGCGCAGGAAGCGACACGCGCTCGCGACGATCTCGTTGCCATAGTGTCGCACGATCTGCGGAATCCAATTCACACGATTCACATGGCGGCGTCGTTCCTGCTGGAGATTGCACCGACGAACGATCGCAGGTTGCAGGCACGGCGGCAGCTCGAGGTGATTCAACGGTCGGCTACACGCGCGAACAGGCTCATTCAGGATCTGCTCGATGTTGCGCGCATCCAGGCCGGCGGCCTGGCAGTCGACCCGGTTCCTGTGGATGTGATGTCGCTCGTTCGTGAGGCTGTCGATGCAGCAACTCCGCTTGCGTCGGCGGCTCATCTCAAAGTCGAATGTGCCGTGGCCGATCCGACTCTGCGTGTCTCATCTGACCGTGAGCGAGTGTTGCAGGTATTCGCGAACCTCATTGGCAACGCTATCAAGTTCACACCGAAGGGTGGCGAGATCAGGATTCTGGCGAGCCTTGATAATTCGGAGATAAGGTTTGTGGTCGCGGATACCGGTCCGGGAATTCCGCCTGAGCACATCGATCACGTCTTCGACCGTTATTGGCAGGCGAAATCAACCGCGAAGCTCGGCACCGGCCTTGGACTCTCGATTGCAAAGGGAATCGTCGAAGCGCATGGCGGCCGGATCTGGGTGGAGAGTCCCCCGGGCTGCGGTGCACAGTTCAATTTCACTTTGCCGGTTGCAAGCTAGCCAGACTGAATTCAAACGCACGGAGACAGCAATGAAAATATTGGTATTCGCCGCCGCGGCGATTGCCGTTGCGGGATCGTCGACCATCGCGCGGGCGCAGGCGCCGTGGCCAACGGTGTTCAAGGATGGCACTGTCGCCGTTGCACTCGATACCGCCGATGCCCGGCGAAATGACGACGGGTCATACACGACGAAAACGCGCTGGGATTACGCAAAGCTGCATGCGCTCGAAAGTCGACGGCCATACATGTCGATGACCCAGACAGCAGTCCTTCGCTGCACCCCTGTGCGAATCAAGCGACTGACTGAATCGTTTTATTCCGCGAACGGCGCGGTTGTGCGCGAAGGATCTGCGCCGAACCCGCGGGACATTCAGTACATGACATGGGACAGGATCCGAACCGGAACCGACGGATCCAAGGCGTTCAATGCAATGTGCGCGTTGCTGGCGCGCAGGGATCGCGGCAGACACTAGGTGCCGGGGAAAGAATCCGGGCGGCCACACACCTGGTCGTTGTTCTTTCCGTTCGTCGACTAATCGATGGAGGTTCCTGCACTAGGACCTGACGTGCCGCGCAGGGGGAACTCAATATCGCGTGCGATTGGGCGCCTTGGGCTGTCGCTGGCGGGCTGGCGGTTCGAGGGGAGTGTGCCGAACGAACCGAAATTCGTGATGATCGTCGCGCCGCACACGTCGAACTGGGATTTCATCGTCGGAGTGGAGGCGCTTTTCTCCATCGGATTTCGGATCTCGTTTCTGGCAAAGCACACCCTGTTCGTCTGGCCCCTTGGCGTATTCATGAGATGGCTCGGAGGAATTGCCGTCGAGCGAAGTGTGAGAAGAGATCGTGTCGCGGACACTATCGGCGCATTTGATTCGGCCGGCCGGCTCATCCTTGCCGTGGCGCCCGAAGGAACCCGTAAGCCAGTCAGCGATTGGAAGACAGGATTCTACCACGTGGCGCATGGCGCCCATGTTCCAATCGTGCCAGTGGCGTTTGACTATAAAAAGAAAATCGTGAGGCTTTATCCGCCGTTCTGGACCACCGGCGATGTGGACGCCGACATTCGCCACTTAAAAGCCCAGTACGCCGGTGTTATCGCCCGCAACCCGGAAAACTTTCTGGTGTAGTGACGTTTTGTGCGCTCGCGCGTCAGTTGACATACGCCAATGCAGGACCCTGCAAAAATGAAAAGCTCCCCCCTTCTTGCCGCGACCGTCATCGCCGCGCTGTCGTTCGCAGTTCCGCGAGCCGCGCGAGCCCAGACTATCGACGCACAATGTCCCGCCGGCACGTTCAATTCAGCGAATCAGCCGGACAATACCGAGGTCGCGCAGGATGCCTGTCAGAAGGCGATCGATCTGTTCAAGTA
>JANYKY010000289.1 GCA_025357975.1 Gemmatimonadaceae bacterium | reverse complement strand
GTCGAAACCAGCCGCGACGGCATCTGCCTCGCTTCCGAAACACCTGAGGTTGAGCTTGTTTGCAAGTCTGAACTGACCAAGCCGTTGCGTAATGTTAAATGCGGGCTTCCCGTTCCGACCGCGCTTTGTGGTGATGATGATCACGCCATTGGAAGCTGCAGATCCGTAAATCGCCCCCGCAGACGCTCCTTTCAGCACAGAAATGTCCTCGATATCCGCGGGGTTCAGATCAGCGATTCGATTGACCTGCTGGTCCTGGTTGGATGTGCCGATCACGCGCGAAGCCTGCGTAATCGTTGTAAGTCCGCTAGAGATCGCCGCATTGCTGACGATCACGCCATCAACGACGTAAAGCGGACTGGAGCTCGATCCAATGGATGTAACTCCGCGAAGCTGCACTTGCGCGCCACCACCCGGTGCTCCCGAGTTGGTCGTAACGATTGCGCCTGCGATCTTTCCCTGTAACGCGTTCTCGATCGTCGGCGTCGGGGCTCGATTGAGCTGCTCGCCACTCACAACAGCGACCGCGTTAGCAGAATTCTGGCTGGAGATCGTCGTTGCAGCGCCGGTAATGACCTGCTTGTCGAGCTCCAGGACGTCTTTGTCGAGCGATACCACGACGTCGTTGGATCCAGCGTTTACAGTGACGACCTTCGGAGAATATCCAATCCGTCGGACTCTCAGCGTCAGCGTACCCTCCGGAACCGCAACGTTGAACCTTCCGTCGGGTCCCGTAATGACCCCGACTGTAGTACCAACCACGCTCACGGTGGCCGAGCTCACCGGCGCTGTACCGCCAGTCTCGGTCACCCGCCCAATCAGTCGCCGCCCCTGCGCGGCAACGCTTGTTGCGCTGGCCGCCAGCAAGGCGATAGCCATGACTAACAATCGGCTTGTTCTCACGCTGTTCTCCATCGGTTGTAGTAATGCCCGGTGCCGCGCCTGGCCGAATGCCGGTGCGCCCGGGAGCACGCGACGAATTAGTCGCGTTTATTAATCGCCAGTTAGTTACAGGCCGAACTTGAGAGTGTCAAGAGACTGTCTGCAAAGTGTTCGAGAAAAAAACAGTCCATAAAAAAACTGGCCCCGAAGGGCCAGCATTTTTGCTCTCATTCCAACTTACCTTGGCGCCCCCGCCGGCTTGGAGAAATCGACCGTCGGCACGACGTTCGACCCGGGGGCTGCTTCGTAGTATGGCCGCGCCCTCGCACCGGTTACTTTGGCCGTCATGGCCTGGGGGAATCCGCGAATGTACGTATTGTAGTCCTTCACCGCGGCGTTGTAGTCACTACGCGACACCGCTATCCGGTTCTCCGTTCCAGCGAGCTCATCCTGCAGCCGCAGAAACTCCGCATCGGCCTTGAGCTGCGGATAGGCTTCGGAAACTGCGATCAGGCGTCCGAGCGCACCGGTTAGCTGCGCATCTGCCGCAACCTGCTGCGCTGGATCGCCCGACTTGATGGCCCCCCCAACGGCTGCACGTGCGGTAGCCACTTCAGTAAAGACGGCTTCCTCGTGGGTCGCATAGCCCTTTACGGTCGCGACCATGTTCGGAACGAGATCGGCCCGGCGCTGAAGCTGGACTTCGATCTGCTGCTTGGCCGACGCAGCCTGCTCGTCGAGCGTCTGGATTCTATTGTAACCGCATGCGCCGAGCATGAGCGGGAGAAGAAGTACAAGTGAGCGGGATTTCATTATCGGAACCTCGTTAGTGTGTCGAATTAACGTACGCAAAATCCGGCGCGAAGTTTTAAGCCGCGAACCGGTCGAGATAGGCTACCAGGTGTTCGAGTCCAGACAGGTACGCCGCAAGCACACCTTGAGCATCTTCTTTCTTGAGCTTCTCAGTACCTCGAACATGCCTGACGACCCGCTGCACTGGTGCGGAATCGAAACCCGCGCGTTCTCCGACGAGTGCGCTGAGCTCCGAATAATCCTGCGGAGGCACTGCGCCATGTAGCCGGGCAACTCCGCGAAACACCACCATGATGGCACTCAGGCTCACCTCGAGCAGCTTCAATTGCTCTCCGCCAGCGTCGCCCGCTGCCATCGCCGCGCGTCGCATGTGAAGCAACTTACCAAGCGCCTGCTGTTCTACCTGCAGACGCAGATCCGACCGTGAAACGGTAACACCTGTCGTCGGATCTTCTCCGAAGAGGACTTTATGCCGCTCCAGGATATCCGCGTATTCCATCGGAAAGACGTCGGACGACGATTTCCATTCCGCCGACGTGAATGTCATCGGCGCGGGATTCCCTGCTTCACTCCACGCGCGCAGGACTGCTCCGACGGCGGCAAGCCGGTCGAGAGGGACCGCGTCGAGAATGACGAGAATATTATAGTCCGATTTTTTCGCGATATGCTCGCCGGCAACAGCGGACCCGTAGAGGACGACGGATTTGAGTGTCGTGCCGTATGCACCACGAAGCTGCGGGACGAGCTCGTCAACTTTCATTGCCATCTTTTAACCAAGTCCACTTTTGAGGAACGACGCTTTTAGAAGCCACAGGCCTTGTGCTACCAACTCGACCCACCACCACCACCGGAGAATCCCCCTCCGCCGCCAAAACCTCCGAAACCACCACCACCGCCTCCTCCGCCGCCGCCACCCCATCCACCGCCGCGGCTTCCGCCCGAGTTAAGCGCGCTCATCAATACCCACGGAAGCACACCGCCGCCTCCGCCACCACCTCCGCATCCGCTTCGGCCACCGCGCCGTGCAATTCTCTGCACGATCATCAAAATTATGACGAAAGCAAAAAAGTAGAGTCGCGGCGGAATTCCCCCGCCCGAGCGCTGTGAGCTCTCCGGCAGCGGAGCAAGTGGCGCGACGAACGCCGTATCGAGCGTAAAGTTGAACTCAGTCGCAAAGCGCTGCGCGGTCCGAAGCGTTACGAGCTCGAGCCCGCTGGAATAATCCTTATTGGCAAAGCTCGGAGTCGCTTCCCTGCAAATCTCCCCGGCAGTCGCATCGGTAATGAAACCCTCCGTGCCCTGCCCAGTGAGCACGAAACATCGGCCGCGCCCCTCGCTGTTGGTCTCTTTCGGCACGAGCAGAATCACCGCACCTGCATTGCGCGTGGCGTCACCGGGGTTCCCGATCTTTCCGACCTTCCAGGTTCTCCCGATGTCGAGCGCAACATCCGCGACATCACGCCCACCGAGGTCAGGCAGCGTGACGATTGTCATCTCGCCGCGCGATTTCGTCCGCACATCTTCGGCGATGCGCGTCATGCGCTCGATCGCCCCGCTGTCGAGCACGTGCGCAAAATCGTTGACCAGACCCACTGGAGCGGGAATGACCGACTGCTGTGCGAACGCCCGAGCGGACGTCGCCACGGAGGTGACGGCGACCAGTACAAGTCCAGCGTTGAGCGCAGCCCGCCGCGTCCTCACTACTATACTGATGTTACTTTCCTCCATCCTGATTAATCGCCCGACTCCGCCACCTATTTAGCGAATGCCGACTTACAGAGTCAACTTAAGCGTCTTTGTAGCCGCCGCGATGCTCTCCATTGCGTGCAGCCCGGCCGGCTCGACGCCTCGCGCCGACGCGTCGCCAGGCCCCACCGCCACATCGACAGCACAGAAGCCCGCCGCACCGGCGCCGACTGACCCAATGGTCATCGCCGCCGACCACGGCCGCATCATGGGCGATAGCACAGCAAAAACCTGGGTGATCATTGCAAGCGATTTTCAATGTCCATATTGCAAGCAATGGCACGACGACACTTATGCTGCGTTTATCAAGGAATACGTACGTGCCGGGAAGGTAAAGGTTGCGTATGTGAACTTTCCGCTTGGCCAGCACCCGTTCGCCCTCATTACAGCGCAGGCGGCGATGTGTGCGAGCGCGCAGAACAAGTTCTGGCAATATCATGACGCGCTGTTCATTACGCAGTCCCAATGGGAGAGCATGCAGCAGCCTCGGCCCGTACTCGACTCGATTGCGAAGTCGGTTGGAGTTGACGTGACGACTTGGGCAAAGTGCGTTGACTCAGGAACGATGCTTCCGATGATACAGGCTGATCGCGAGCGCCTTTCACAAGCAGGCGTTCAGTCGACCCCGAGTTTTCTGATCGGTGACCAGATGCTGATCGGCGCGCAGCCGATCGACTCGATGCGCGGCGCGCTTAACGCTGCGATCAAGAAAAATTCCGGCTCCGCACCGTAGCGCTCGAGCGTTTTCGAGATTCGGGGTCGTACGGATGAATTCGCTCATCCGGATTCCGTACGTTGCCGCCGGTGCGATCAGCAGGCTCGCGACAGCGGTTGCTCCCGCCCGTGACACAAAATTTCTGCGGGCGCTTAGCGGCCGACGAGGCCTGCTCGAGCGGTACAACAAATGGGCGAGCGCTCATCGCGATACGACGCGACCACTTCTATGGATGCACGCCCCGTCCGTGGGCGAGGGGCTGCAGGCCCTGCCGGTGGTGGAGCGGTTTCGCCAGCGTCATGAAAATGCGCAGGTGATTTTCACTTATTTTTCCCCGAGCGCTGAGCGGTTCGCCCAGACGGTCGGAGCAGATTTTACCGACTACCTGCCATTCGACACCGCAGCTGATTCCGAGCGCGCTCTCGACATGATTCGCCCGACAGCGATTGTCTTCAGCAAACTCGACGTATGGCCCGTGCTAGTCGAGCGCGCATCGGCGCGGGGCGTCAGGACCGCGCTCTTGAGCGCCACCGTGCCGGAATCTTCACAGCGGCGTTCCGGAGTTGCACTCATGGCGCTTCGAGATGCGTACGCTGCACTCGACGTTGTTGGCGCCATCGCTCCCGCCGACGCGCAACGCCTGCTCGAAATGGGAGTTCGCGGCGATCGCATGACGGTTACCGGTGATACCCGATACGATCAGGTCTGGGCGAAAGCGAATAGGCGAAGCGTCGAGCGCGATGCGCTTGCTAAACGCTTCAAGGATCCGCGACTCACACTCGTCGCGGGGTCGACGTGGCCAGGAGATGAGGAACGCCTGCTTTCTGCCTGGATGCAGACAAGGAAACTGGTGCCCGCATCGCGCCTGATCATCGCTCCGCACGAGCTCACGCCGGTCAAGTTGGATGCGATCGAGAAGTGGGCCGCAGATAATTCACTTTCTCTTTCACGCACAAGCGAACCAGAAGCGCGCGCGACCGAGGTTCTCCTCGTCGATCAATACGGCCTTCTCGCCGACCTGTACTCGATCGCCACCGCCGCGTATGTAGGCGGCGGATTTCACAGCGCCGGATTGCATTCCTTGCTCGAGCCCGCGGCGTTCGGTGCGCCGGTGCTGATCGGTCCGATGCACACAGACAATCGCGATGCAGCGCTGCTGATCAGTGGCGGTGGTGCGATGAGATGCTCCGGCCCCGGTGACATCTCCGCCCGGCTTCAGGCGTGGTTTCGAAATCCGGCCGTGCTGGCTCGGGCGAGTGCGTCAGCGCGAAGAGTAGTTGAAGCTGGAATCGGCGCGGCAGACCGTTCGTTAGAACTTCTCGATTCTCTATTCCCCGCGCTTTAGCAGTTCTTGGCTGCGAGGCTTGTGGCTTGTGGCTTGTGGCTTGTGGCTTCAAGCTCTTAGTGCCGCTGGTTCCGGCTGCGGCGGATGCAGATAGAACCCCTGCACGAGATGTACACCAAGCTGCTTGACGGCCTCGTACTCCTCTGCAGTTTCGACGCCCTCCGCAATCACCATCGCATTCTGATCGTTAGCGAATCGCACCATGCCTTCGACCAGACTCTGCTTGATGAAATTCACATCGATGCAGTTGATCAGTGATATGTCGAGCTTGATAAAATTCGGCTCGAGGTTGGCAATTGATCCCAATCCCGCATAGCCACTGCCGGCATCATCCACAGCGAAGCGATACCCGCGATCACGGAAATCCTTCAGCCGTCCGCGAAATTTTG
>JANYKY010000214.1 GCA_025357975.1 Gemmatimonadaceae bacterium | reverse complement strand
CAACGCGGTCCGGATCACCTGCCGAATGACCGTTCCAGGCGCCGACGGCATCGCGATGATCAACTCTGCCACGCCGAAACGCTCGACAATTTCGGGGATGTGAGCAAGAGGGCCAAACACCGGAAGGCCGGCCAACATATGCCCGTGTTTCTGCGCATCGCTGTCCACGAAACCGATTGGCTCCAATCCGAGCTGGCTCGACGCGAACAACTCCTTTGCGACGAGCTTGCCTGCGTCGCCGGCGCCGACGATAAGAACCCGTTTGCCGAGGTCATCGCGGCGGCGTCTCATGTATCCACGGCGTCCAACGCGCACCATGACGCGGGGAAGCGCGATGAGCAGAGCTGTCAGGAACGTGTCGATGAATACGACAGAGAACGGGACGCGCGTGGTGGTGAAGTTGAACACCGGGAGGATGAACAGGCCGACGATGGAACAAACGATCCCCGCCGCGACGGCAGCCGTTATCACCGGCTTCATCTCGTCCACGCTGGCATGGCGCCAGAGGCGCCTGTACATGCCTGCCGCCAGGAACGCGAGAATCCTCAGCGGAACCGAAAGCAAGAGATACAACTCGACGAGACGGAGGTTCTGGCTGAGCCAGTCGGCGTGCTCGAATCGAACCAGGAAGGCGACGAGCCCGGCGAAGGTGACCGAGGCTACGTCTATTAAGAGGAGATGTCTGTTACGAAGTGACGTGGACGTCAAGATGGTCGGAGTTCAGGTGTTTCTAGTCCACGCCCGTCAGGAAACCCGGGCACGCGGTTGGGGAAAAATCTACTTCGAATCGGTTCGGGCACAATGCGCATGTCGTAGATTGACGCGGAGTTACGTGGTCTGTAACGGTCTCTGGACAGTTTGACTGAACACGTCGTGGATGTAAATTGTGGCGGTCCATCCCTTCGCTTACAAGGTCGTTTTCGGAGTCATCCGTTAGACGCCCGGAATCGTGCATCGCATCAATAAAATGAAGACTGCGCTCATCACGGGCGTCACCGGCCAGGACGGAGCCTACCTTGCCCGGCTGCTACTCGGTAAAGGCTACAAAGTCCACGGTATCAAACGCCGTGCCTCTTCGTTCAATACGCAGAGGGTCGATGGCATATATACCGAGCCCCAGGACGTGCATTCCCGTTTCGAGATGCATTACGGCGATCTCACTGACGCCACGAATCTCATTCGGATAGTGCAGGAAACGCAGCCTGACGAGATCTACAATCTGGCCGCACAAAGCCACGTCCAGGTCTCGTTCGAGACCCCCGAGTACACCGGGAATGCCGACGGCCTCGGCACCTTGCGGCTTCTGGAAGCGCTTCGAATCCTCGGCATGCTGGCCAAAGTAAAGTTCTACCAGGCATCGACTTCGGAGCTCTACGGCAAGGTCCAGGCGGTCCCCCAGAGCGAGACCACTCCGTTCTATCCGCGATCTCCTTACGCGGTCGCCAAGCTCTATGCCCACTGGATTGTCGTGAATTACCGGGAGGCCTACGGTATTCATGCTTCATCCGGAATTCTTTTCAATCACGAGTCGCCGATTCGCGGCGAAACCTTCGTGACGCGGAAGATCACGATGGCTGCAGCCAGAATCCGCGAAGGCCTTCAGGACAAGCTCTTTCTCGGCAACCTCGATGCGAAGCGCGACTGGGGATTTGCGGGTGATTACGTCGAAGGAATGTGGCGGATTCTGCAACACCCCACTGCTGGCGATTATGTCCTCGCGACCGGTGAAGCCCATACCGTGCGAGAGTTCTGCGAGCTTGCTTTTGCCCGCGTTGGATTCGATCTCGAATTCAGCGGGAAGGACGAAAATGAGTCCGGTCGCGACAGGAAAACAGGGAAGGTCCTGGTCGCAGTTGACCCGCGGTATTTCCGGCCGACGGAAGTGGACCTGCTTCTGGGCGACTCCACGAAGGCGCGGACCGAATTGGGTTGGAAACCTCGTGTTTGCTTCAAGGAGCTGGTCGAAATGATGGTCGATGCCGACGTCAATTCAGTCGTTACGGGCCAGCCGTTCACTGTCGAATCGTCGCAGGCGGCGCTCCAAGCGCTGATAAAATGACGCCCTGGAGTCAGGACCGCGCATTTGTTGCGGGGCATCGCGGCCTCCTCGGATCCGCAATAGTTCGCGCACTGGCGAACGGAAACGCGCTTGACCCACTGGTTAGAACGCGCGACGAGCTCGACTTGATGGACCAGCGGGCGGTGCACACGTTCTTTCGGGAGAACAAGCCGGGCACCGTGTTCTTTGCCGCGGCGAAGGTGGGCGGCATCGTTGCGAACAACAGCTATCGCTGGGACTTCCTTTACCAGAACATGGTGATCGAAGCCAATGTGCTCGGCGCCGCTCTGGAGAACGGAATCGAGCGAGTCGTGTTTTTTGGAAGCTCGTGCATTTATCCGAGGCTCGCTCCGCAACCCATCAGCGAGGACGATCTCCTGACCGGGACGCTCGAATACACCAATGAGCCGTATGCTATTGCGAAGATCGCGGGTTTGAAGTTGGTGGAGGCGGCGGGCGCCCAGTTCGGAAAGCGCTGGCTGTCGCTGATGCCGACCAACCTGTACGGGCAGAACGACAACTTCGATCTCGAGACTTCCCACGTGCTGCCGGCACTCATCCGCAAATTCCACGAAGCGGCAGAGCGCCATCGGGCCGGAGACGACGCGGTGGTGAAGCTGTGGGGAAGCGGGTCGGTTAAACGTGAATTTCTTCATGTGGATGACGCCGCGCTTGCTGCAATCAGCCTGCTCGACTCTGGTGCAACGGGTCTGTACAATGTCGGGTATGGAAGTGACCTGACGATCAAGGAGCTGGCGACTCTCATCGCGAAGATCGTGGATTATCCGGGTGAGATCGAATGGGACTCGTCGAAGCCTGATGGCACACCGCGCAAGCTGCTCGACTCAAAAAAGATTCGTGCGACCGGGTGGGCGCCATCCATCGATCTCGAAGATGGTATTCGCCGCACGTATGACTGGTATCGCTCCACGCTCGCCGTTCCCGCCGGCAAGGCCGGATAAAAATGGGCGCGGTTCTGGCTCTTCCGGAGCGCCGTCCGACCGTTGTCATCAAGGCCGAAACTGGATGGGCGGCACTCAACCTTCGTGAGTTGTGGACGTATCGCGACTTGCTGTTCATCCTCGCCGGCCGCGAAATCTCCGAACGCGACAAGCTCGGAGCGCCGAAAGTCGCGGTCGTCAACGAAGCCTTCGCCAAGTACTTCTTCGGCAACAGCAGCCCCATCGGTCGCCGCTTCGGGACGGG
>JANYKY010000181.1 GCA_025357975.1 Gemmatimonadaceae bacterium | reverse complement strand
TGACCTTCAACAGCAAGAGCGCGATCCCGACGTGGACGGGCATGAAGAGCGCGATGACGTCGGCGTTCACCTGATCAAACCATGGGAACGCATGAATCAGGAAGCCCGCGACGGATAGAACCGCGACGACCGTCGCCCAGCGATATGCGGAACGAACCCTCAATGAGTAGGCGTCACTCGACTCGCTGGTCCAGGCGATCCGAAGGAGTAGAACCATCAACACCAGCGAAAGCGGATCGAGCTGCAGCAGATTCTCATTTCGATAGCTGTACACGTGATCGGTGAAGCCCCAGAGAAACGTGAGGACGAATCCACCGAATCCCGCAATGAGACTCCACAACGCGGCAAGGTTCAATGAAATCGCTGGCTTTCCGTTTCGCTGGAAAACGGACGCTCCGACGATCAAGAGGCATGCGACGAGGGCGATCAGGAGATAGCCCCCGATGCCGCGTCTTACCATCGCATCCTCCGGCGGCCGGCTGGCCCGCACGAGCACCCGCTCATTTTTTACCAGTGGCTCTGACACACCATTGATCGAAACGTTCATCGTGCGAAGGCGATCTTTCATGCGAACCGGCAAGAACATTTCTTCGTACGCAGTGATCTCACGATCGACCGGCTCACCAAGCCCGGCCATCGTTCCCGTAAAGATCGGCCAGTCGCCTTGTGTCAGCCGCTCCGTGTGAAAACGGTATGTGGTGTGTGATGGAATGGACTCGGATGCCCGCTTGATCACTCCGCCCAGTGCGCCATCGAGCGCGTCGCGAACACGCGTCGAGCAATTGTCGCGATAATAGTCGTAATGGTAATAGCGGTTTTCGGGACGAACATTCCACGCAACGAATTGGGCGAGACTGTAGCGCTGAGCCGGGGTGAGATTCAGCTCCTGTGCCCACACTGTGCGGTTGGCCTGGCGATACACATCGACGGTCTCGTTGAAATCGAACGCGCCCATGAGATAGCGCATTTTGCCGCGGATGAAGTTGGGATAGAAATCCTTATCCCTGAAGTCGAAGACACCCCAGTGATACGCGACGTCGGTACCGTTGGCGGCGTCGTGAATCCAGATCGCGTTGTGCCCGAATTTCTCCCACGCTTCATCGCCGGGGCCCATCGTCAGCAGAGAAACCGTGAGCTCAGATCCGGGCTCCGAGGCATTCGTTACCGCAACCTTCGCAGGCAGAGGACGTCTTTCGTTTGTCGAAGGCTGCGCGTTCACCGCAGTGCCAATCAGCAAGCAGGCCAGAAAGCCGAGGGCCGTGTTCGCTACTCTATGCGCAGACTCGGATAACCGGTATCCGACTTTCAAAATCGGATCTCGCGGCCCTCTTCCGCAGACTTGTAAGCGGCGTCCATCACGCGCATCACCTTGAGCTGATCGTCCGGAACTTCATACGGTGATTCATCCTTCAGCATTGAGACAAAATGAGTGAGTTCCGCGCGGTACGACTGGAGGAATACACTTTCGCGGGCCGCCGCACCAGTTGGCGACACATTAGTGGGCCGGCCGTTCAGCTCTTTCGCAACGCGAAGGGGCGAGAGCCGCGCGCTCCCACGCGTCGACACGACCTCGAACCAGAGGCGCTCTTCCTGTCCGACATAAGCCCACGACACGTCGAAGCTGTAGCTCGTTCCATTAGCACACTCCAGATGGACGAGCATTGAATCTTCGACGGCTCCAGCGCGCTCACGGTCCATGTGGGCGCTAACCCGAACCGGCTCCGGAAAATCGCTGAGCCACAGAGCTAGATCGACCAGTGGATACCCGTACTCGAGAAACGCACCGCCACCTGCTTCGGCCTTGCTGTTGCGCCAGCCCTGCTGCCCCGTCCTGAACTGGTATTGTCCGGCTCGCATACCTGTGACACGTCCGAGCTCGCCGCCCTCAAGGAACCGCCGTAGCTGTTGGACATCACTTCGAAAGCGGTGATTATTTCCAACTACGACTTTCCGCTGCGTCGCTGCAGCAGCCGCAAGGATGCGATTGACCCCGCCGGTGGTCAGCGAAAGTGGGCGCTCGCACAATACATGAACCTTCGCCTTGAGCGCGCGAAGTACGTGAGGCTCATGCAGGTGATTGGGCGTAGCTATTACAACTGCATCGAGCTCATCCGAATCCAGAAGCTCGTCGATATCCGTAAAAATGTCAGGAACGCCCAGGCGTTGCGCGAGCGCTCCTGCCTTCGGCCCGTCATTGTCGCAAATAGCGACTAGCCTCGCACCACGAATCTTCGACAGAACAGGAAGATGCGCGAGTTGCGCGATCGCTCCCGCGCCGACGAGTCCGAGGCGAATGTCCGAGCTCATCAGTCGATGCGTCCCACAGTCGTTCCCGGATAGTAGGTAGTAAGGATGGTCCTGAAGTCCTGCCCCGCGCGCGCTCGTCCGATTGCTCCCCATTGGCACATACCGATTCCATGACCGTAGCCGTGCCCATCGATGGTCAGCTGAGAAACCTCGCCTGAACCGTCGGTCTCCGATTGAATCGTGAAGTTTGTGCTATTGAGTAATGCACCGGCTGGCGTCCTCAAGACGAATCGAACATCGTTGCCACGCACCACATAGTTGCCGCGCGCGGTTTGAATCGAGATCGATCCAACGCGGTCGGAGCGCGTACGATCCTGAATCCTTACCGAGTTGATCGCGCCGAGCGAGACGGGCCTCGCGGCGGCACTTGGCGAGACCGGCGGCTCTGATGCTGGGGTGACGGAGGCAAGATACTTCTCGAGTGTTGCGCGCAGCTGGTTCTTGTCGAACCTCGCTGTCCACTTGAATCGCGGCGAAGGATCGCAATAGTACGAATCGGTGCCGGGGATGCGGTCACTTACCGGTTGCAGATACGGCTGATCGGGCTGCCGCCACCAAACTTCCGAAACCGCAGCTGTACTGCCGCCGCAGGTCGAGAAATAGGGAGTGTTGATGATGCGTCCCGCGTAGCGCAGCACCATTCCACCGGTCGATGCGACAGCATCGTCGCTGATCTGCTGCTCTGCCGCCACTCCTCCGTAGGCCTGATCCTGCACGGACCCGTACATGTCAAAACCTCGGTTCCCCGCCTCCGCCATATGGATGTACGTATAGCTCCGCGCTGCGACCGCCTGTGCCTGCACCGCCGCTTCCTCGCCGGGCTTGCGGTCTCCTATTTCCAGCGGCACGACCCCTCGCAGATACGACTCGACGCCAAGCCGGTTGACGACCAGCAAGCCGTTGTCGCCTGGCGTGATGATGAGCTCGCCGCGGTATCGTTTGCCCTCGAACATGACAAACGAGCCAGGCGATCCAGCGCGCACCAAAAATGGCCCGGAGTACCTGGACGTCGCGGAACCCCCTGACTTCAAGGCAACCAGCTGCCCGTGGCGTGATTGGATGTGCATGACTTCGCCGGCGTCGCCGCGTGTAACGAGGTTTGCGCTGTTGCGGTCATAAATGTGCCACGATCCTGATCCGCTGACCGCTACGTTCTCGCCTGATGTCGTCAGCGCGATTCGCACTGGCTGGTCGCCGTTATCGATGACTGGCTGGTCCACGCTGCGCGGCATCGCGGACGCGCAGGCAATCGCGCCAAGCATTCCGACCAAGAGGGCTCTACGCACGGGCAGACCTCATCGCCCCTTCGAGGCGGTCGAGGGTTTCTGCAATCTCGGAATCCCCGTGAGCAGCAGACATGAATGCCGCTTCAAACGCTGACGGCGCCAGATAGACTCCGCGGTCGAGGGCCGCATGAAAGAATCGCTTGAACATTTCGATGTCACTCCGCTTCGCGTCTTCAAAATTCACCACCGGCCCTTCGTGGAAGAAAAATCCCCACATCGATCCGGCAGATGCAGCCGAGAAAGCCACTCCGGCCCTGGATGCGATCTCTATCAATCCCCCTACAAGAATACTCGTTCGTCTCTCGATGATCGCGTGAAGCTCTGGCGTCAGCGCGGTCAGCGTTGCCTTCCCTGCAGCCATCGCAAGTGGATTGCCAGAGAGCGTTCCTGCCTGATAGACAGCTCCAGCGGGCGCAACTTGCTGCATGATATCCCGTCGGCCACCGTACGCGGCTGCGGGCAGCCCGCCACCTATGACCTTGCCCAGGGTCGTGAGATCGGCCGTGACTCCAAATCGCTCGCGCGCGCCGGCAGGAGCGATCCGAAACCCAGTCATCACCTCATCGAAGACGAGCAGCGCACCCGACTCGTCAGCGATTTCGCGAAGTCCAGGGAGAAAATCAACCGACGGCGGAATGAATCCGGAATTGCCGACCACTGGCTCGACAATTATGGCTGCAACACCGCCCTTTGCCGCCTTCACGAGATCATGCGTAGCCGCGAGATCGTTGAAGGGTGCGGTCAGCGTCAGCTCAGCGAGCGACGCCGGAACTCCCGGCGAGTTCGGAAGGCCCAGTGTCGCTACACCGGAACCGGCTTGCACAAGAAACGAATCGGCGTGGCCGTGATAGCAGCCTTCGAATTTGAGAATCGCATCCCGGCCCGTGAATGCGCGCGCGAGGCGAATCGCGCTCATCGTCGCCTCAGTGCCGCTGGAAACGAAGCGCAGCATTTCGACATGCGGCATTCGTTTCTGAATCAGCTCGCCGAGGTCAACCTCGAGCTCGGTCGGCATTCCGAACGTGGTGCCGTCGCGCATCACCTTATCGAGCGCATCGAGCACCATCGGATGCGCATGCCCAAGAACCAGCGGGCCCCACGACAAAACGAAGTCGATGTATTCCTTGTCGTCCGCGTCCCATATCCGGGCGCCTTCACCTCGTCTCGCAACCACCGGCGTTCCACCAACACCCCGAAATGCCCGAACGGGTGAATTCACTCCGCCCGGGAAAACCGCATCGGAGCGGCGCATTATCGCCGCAGACTTATCTCCCATAGCTGCCAGCCGTTATCGACGCCATCGGGAGCTGACGGCGGGCGAGCGGACGAGCAGTTACAAGCGATGGAGCAATGGTGTTAAGAACAGAAGCACGAAAATCGTAGTCGTCCACAACCTGTTCAACGGCAACTTCAGCCAGCGTTCCCGGAGGATGCAGCTCATCGAGAAAAGTCACACCATCGACATCGTCTGCCTGCCACGGAAGACGACCGACGGCAACATCGTCCACGATGCGATCGACGATCAGCTGCGCGCGCTTGCCGATTCGCGACTCGTACTTTTCTGCCGTGATCGACCGTTGCATTTCAGTAAGCCGCTCGATTCGCTCACGCTTGATGGTATCAGGAACGTCGTCCTGCATGCCGGCCGCAAGCGTCCCTTCCTGCGGCGAATACGTGAAGGCACCGACCCGATCGAACTGTATCTCTTCGAGAAATTCCATCAGCTCATCGAAATCGCTTTCCGTTTCGCCGGGAAAACCAACGATGCAAGTAGTCCTTATGGCGACGTTCGGCACGGCTTCCCGAAACCGCGCAACCCGATCCCGGATAGTGCGCTTTCGCTCGGGTCTGCGCATCCTTGCAAGAACCGAATCCGCGGCATGCTGCATCGGCATGTCCAGATACGGAAGGATTCTGCGTTCCCGAGCGATCACTTCAAGAAGGCGCGGCGTGATACCCGTCGAATACAGGTAGAGCATTCGAATCCACGGCACGGAGGTTTCCGCGACCAGCGATTCCAGCAGTTCGGGAAGCCGAACCCCATCACGGATGTCGCGACCGTAGTGCGCGAGATCCTGCGCAACGAGGTTTAGCTCGCGTGCGCCCTGAAGCTCGAGCAGCTGCGCTTCACGAATCACCTCGTCGCGCGCGAAGGATCGATGCTTTCCACGCATCAATGGAATCGCGCAGAACGCGCACCCGTGATCGCATCCTTCACTGATCTTGAGGTACCGAACGTGTGGCAAGTCGCCGGCGTAAACGCGAACACCCGGATGCATGGGCACGACATCGCCACCGATGACGCCGCGCTGAACGAGCTCCTGCGCAAGCCGTCCGCTCTCCGACGCACCGAGGAAAAGATCGACTTCGGGAATCGCTTCGACGAGCTCCGCCTTATGCCGCTCAATCATGCACCCGACCCCAACGACCACCTGACACGCTCCGTCAGTCTTGTATCGCGCAGCCTCGATCATTGCGTCGATCGACTCTTTTTTTGCCGCATCGATGAAGCCGCACGTGTTGACGATGATCACATCGGCCACGTCCAGGCTCGCCGTGAATTCACCGCCGTATTCCGCCAGCTCTCCCAGGTAGCGCTCGGTGTCGACGGTATTCTTGTCGCAGCCTAGCGTGATAAAGCCGACCTTCACGTTAGCGGTAGTTACCGAATTTGAGCTCGACCCCGAAGTCTTTGCTTCTGAGGAGAGTCATGGCTTCCTGCAGGTCGTCTTTTGAGGCGGATGATACACGCACCTGATCGCCCTGAATTGCTGCCTGCACTTTCTTGAGCTTCGCATCCTTGATGGCTGCGGATACTTTCTTGGCGGTGTCTCCGTCGAGCGCCATCTTCAGGGATACCACGCGCGTGACTTTGTCGCCGCCAGCGGGTTTGATCTCGCCGAGGTCGAGATTTTTCACCGGCACCCCCCGTTTGATGAGCTTGGCCTGCAGCGCGTCGAACAACGCTTCCATCCTGTATTCGCTCTCCGCCATCAGACTCAGCGTGCCTTCAGCTCTGCTGAACTCGATCGAGGCTATCGATCCCTTGAAGTCGTACCGCTGGGAGATTTCCTTTTGAGCCTGATTTACGGCGTTGTCGACTTCCTGGAGGTCGACGCTGGTTGTGACGTCAAAAGAGGATTGGGAGGCCATGCTCCAATCTAAATAGTTCTCACCAGTGCTGCGATTTTCTGCTCTCCCAACTGCAATTAGACGCAGAGAACGCAGACGCCGCAGAGAACGACATCGCTCTTCTCCCTCGATGTCAGGTGCTAAAATCGATGGAAGGTTCCTCAACTTGAGGTTAACGCCAACGACATTCAGCCTTCGATTGAGGGCTGGAATGTCGTTTAACCAAGAAAAGAAGCCAGCGCTCTGGAAGAACTTGCCCGATCGATCGATGCATCGATGCAGTTTCTGCGGTCTCTGCGTTCTCTGCGTCTAACTGCAGTTAAAGAGCGGCCGACTAACCGAGGAACGACTCCAGCGCCCGACGCCGCGAATTGTGCCGCAGCTTGAGCAACGCCTTCTCCTTGATCTGCCGCACCCGCTCCCGCGTGATCCCAAGCAGCGTCCCGATATCCTCGAGTGTCATCGGATCTTCTCCATCGAGCCCGAAATAGAGTCGCAGAATTTTCGATTCGCGCTCCTTCAAGCCTGACAGAGATTCTTCGATCGCCTCGGTCAGAGCTTTCTCGAACGTCTGCTCGTCGGGAGTGCGATTGGTAGTGTCCGGGAGATAGTCGAGAAGCCGGTTGTCCTCGCCCGGCGTCATCGGCGCGTCGAGAGACAGATGCACCTGCGAAATCAGCATCGTCTTCGCAACTTCTTCTTCGGTGATGTCGAGACCTTCCGCAATTTCGAGATGCGTCGGCTGTCGGCCGAGCTCCTGGAGCAGCGTGCTCGCGCGCTTTCCGATGCGGTGCAGAGCGCCGGCCCGATTCAACGGCACTCTTACTATGCGCGACTGTTCCGCGAGCGCCTGAAGAATGCTCTGGCGGATCCACCACACGGCATACGAGATGAACTTGATGCCCTTGGTCTCGTCGAATTTATGGGCAGCGCGAATCAGGCCGAGGTTGCCCTCATTGATCAGGTCAGAGAGTGAGACTCCCTGATTCTGATACTTCTTCGCCACCGATACGACAAAGCGCAGATTCGAGCGCACCAGCTTGTCGAGTGCTTCCTGATCTTTCAGGCGAATGCGCTGCGCGAGAGTGACCTCCTCCTCGCGCGTGATCAGCGGATAGATGCTGATATCTCGAAGATACTGATCCAGCGACCCTTCTTCGTACTGACTCTTCCGGTTTACCGAGACCGCCATACCTGATGCTGCTCCTTCGCTACGACCGCGGTATCAAGCCCGACCGCCACCGAGTTGGCGCGCCGGGAACATTCATTGAATCATCTCGCCAAAACGCTTCCATCGGACGCGAGTGAGCCAGTCGAGTTTCACGGCGCCGTCGGGATCGTAACTATAATAGACAACTAGTGGTTGGCCGCGCACAAGTGAGTCCGCAACGAATCCCCAGTACCGCGAGTCGAGCGAATTATCACGATTGTCGCCGAGAACGAAATAGTTACCCCTAGGGACGACCAGCGGACCCCAATTGTTTCGCGATGGGTGGTATCCCGGACTCGCTTCCAGAGTTTGCACTGCCATGGGGGAGCGGGGCGCTTCGTTGACCGGGTGCTGCGCTCCTAACAAATAAGCGAGCTGCCAGTTGAACTCCTCATCCGACACGTCAGAGCCAGGAGCCGTGTGCGATACGTAACGCTCACGCTGAACCTTTCCATTCCGCACAAGATTGCCCTCGCGCATCTCGAGCGTGTCACCCGGCATACCGACCACTCGCTTCACGAAATTTTTTGTTCTGTCCAGCGGCCATTGAAAGACGATGACATCTCCGCGCTGCGGAGCGCGTATCGCAGGCAGCTTGACGTTCGTAAACGGCACCTCGGCCCCATACACGAGCTTGTTGACGAGAAGAAAATCGCCAACCATGAGCGTCCCTTCCATGCTGCCAGTCGGAATCTTGAACGCTTCCACAAAAAAGGCGCGGACGATGAAGAAAAGCACGAGCGCAATTACGACCGAGCGAAACCACTCCCAGACGAAGCCGAGAGTGCTCGACGGACGCACGTTCACGCGGTTGAGCGCGGCAGAGCGCCGCTCCTCATTCACCATTCTCTGCCGCCTCTCGCCATTCTCTAGCTGGGAGTTCCAAGATAATTGTCTATTTGAGCGCGCTGCAGCGTTCCCGAGAAATCGGCGTAACCGACCTTTGTCTCGGAGAAAAACTCATACACCTGCCAGCCACCCTCGCGGTGCCCGTTTCCGGTTTGCTTTACACCGCCGAAAGGCAAGTGTGCCTCGGCGCCGATTGTCGGAGCGTTGACATAAGTAATGCCGTTGTCGAGCTCATTGAATGCACGGAAAGCGACGTTCACATTCGTCGTGTAGATAGACGACGACAATCCATACTTCACTCCGTTATTTACCGCGAACGCTTCGTCAGCACTGGACACGCGAATAACAGAAAGCACGGGGCCAAAGATTTCTTCCTGATCGAGACGCTGGCCGGCCTCGACACGCGCGAAAATGGTCGGCTCAAAAAAGTTGCCATTGCCCAGCCCCGCGCCCTGGGCACGCCGGCCACCACAGAGCAGGTCGTTGCCTTCAGCTTGTCCAATGTCGATGTAACGCTCGACTTTCGCGAGCGCTGCCTCATGAATCATCGGGCCAACATCGGTTCCCGACTTTCTGCCATCGCCAAGCTTTAACGCCTTTGCCTTGTCGACCAGCATTCCGAGAAAATTGTCGTGAATCCCCTTCTGCAAAATCAGCCGGCTGGTCGCCGTGCAGCGCTGGCCGGTTGTGCCGAATGCACCCCAGAGCGCCCCTTCGAGCGCGAGATCGAGATCGGCATCGTCCATCACGATCTGCGCATTTTTTCCGCCCATCTCGAGTGACAATCTCTTGTGCATGCGGCCACAGGTGGCACCGACGAGACTTCCGGTTTCTGTCGATCCCGTAAAGGAGATGACCGGAATATCGCGGTGCGCGACGATCGCCGCGCCGGCCTCTTCGCCAGTGCCGTGTACAAGCTGAATTACTTCGGTCGGCAGACCTGCCTCAAGCAGAATTTCTACGAGCAACGTCCCCGTATGCGGAACGTCCTCCGCCGGCTTGAAGATCACCGCGTTCCCGCAAACGAGTGCCGGAAACATTTTCCATGTCGGAATCGCAAGTGGAAAATTGAAGGGGCAGATGAGGCCGGCAATTCCAATCGGCCTTCGGTAACTCATCGCCCACTTGTTCCGCAGCTCACTCGGCACTGTATGACCGAAGAGCCTTCTTCCTTCGCTCGCGGCGTAATACGCGGTATCGATTCCTTCCTGTACGTCGCCGCGCGTTTCAGTGAGCGGCTTGCCCATCTCACGAGTCATCGCGTCGGCAATTTCATCTTTTCGCTTCGACATCAGGTCACCGACGACCCGCAGTACGTCACCGCGGGCGGGAGCCGGCGTCGCGCGCCATTGAGCAAAGCCGCGCTTTGCACTTTCGACCGCCCGCTGAACGTCGGTGACGCCAGAGAGTGGAAACGTTCCGATCAAGTCGGTGCGGTCGGCAGGGTTGCGATTCTCGAAGTATTCGCCGGAGTCGGGTGACACCCAGGCGCCAGCGATGAAGTTCCTGAATTCTTTCATTGTAAGAGCAGAGGTCATGTGTGTTCGCGCGTAAGAGCGTAACGCTCGATTTTTTTGTAAAGATTAGATCGCGGCATCTCGACAGCGCGCGCCGTTTCCGAAACGTTCCAGTCGAACTCGCGTAGCTTGCTGAGCAGATATGCACGCTCTGCAGCTTCCTTGAATTCCTCAAAAGTTTTCAGCGAAGTAAGGCTTCCCATTCCCGCATCGTCCGAGATACGGCCGCCCGCCAGACGATCGACGTCCTTAGCCGTAAGCTCCGGGCCGGTCGCGAGAATGAGCATTCGCTCGACTGTGTTCCGAAGCTCGCGAACGTTGCCGGGCCAGTCGAGTGACATGAGACCTTCGAGAGCCGACTCACCAACGCGACGCGGAATAAATCCCTCACGCTCAGAGAGCATTCCAACAAAGTGAGCAACGAGGTCGGGAATATCCTCACGATGCTCGCGAAGCGGCGCCACGTGAATCGGAATCACGTTGAGCCGGTAGTAGAGATCCTCGCGAAAGCGACCTGCAGCGATTTCAGCCTCGAGACTCTTGTTGGTCGCTGCGAGAACTCGTACGTCCACGGAAATCGGCTTCGATCCACCAATTCGAGTGATGACATTGTCCTGGAGAACGCGCAGGACTTTCGCCTGCGCATTCATGCTCATATCGCCTATCTCGTCAAGAAAGAGCGTGCCCTTGTTTGCCTGCTCGAATTTTCCCGGCCTGTCGGCGATTGCTCCGGTGAAGGAGCCCTTCATGTGCCCGAATAGCTCACTCTCGATGAGCTCGCCCGGAATAGCAGCGCAGTTCACTTCGACAAAGGGTTTTCCATTCCTCGGCGACTCGCGGTGGATTGCGCGAGCGACCAGCTCCTTCCCAGTTCCGTTCTCACCGGTGATCAACACGCGCGCGGGTGTCGCACCCACTTTGTCGATCTTCTCAACGAGCGCACGCATGACGGGCGAATCACCGACTATTTCGTAAGGCGAACCGGTAAAATTGCGAAGCCGTGAATTTTCTTCTCGAAGATTGATATGATCGAAGACGTTGCGCAGCATGACGAGAATGCGATCCGTATCGAGCGGCTTCTCGAGGATCTCGTACGCACCAAGCTGCGTTGCCTCGACGGCAGTACGGATCGTCGCATGTCCGCTGATCATCACAACGGTGGCAAGCGGATCGATCTCCCTGATCTTCTTCAACGCTTCCATGCCGTCCATCCCCGCCATCTTCACATCCATGAATACCAGATTCGGTTTCCACTTCTGGTATTCGGCTATCCCATCAGACGCATTCGACGCGGAATGAACTTCGTAACCCTCGTACTCGAGCAGCTGGCCAAGCGCGGCCCGTATGCCCTGCTCGTCATCGACTACGAGAATACGACGGTTCACGGAACGTTCTTGTAGACGACTATTCGCCCGTTTGTAATCCGCACGTCACCGATATACGCAGGAAGTTTCATCGGCAATCCGTTCGGGGAAGTGCCGTCCGGAATCGCGCCCTTTCTGATGCGCGATACGAGCTTCGGAACAACCGCTGATGGAATGGTCAGGGAGCCGATCTTCACACTCTCAACCAGGAATTCCCCAACGGTAGGCTTGATGACGTGAATGACCCCCCCAAGCTCAACCGTATCCCTGTCGCCGAGCATGTAGGCAAGCGGCCCAAGGGCAGACGATCCACCAAAATCCTTGAGAGCGATGTTTGCCCGCACGTAGAGGCGATCATTCCTGATTGCCGAGGTGATATTTTCGGACGAGGCTGGCAGCTGCTTCGCGGCCTCGAGGAAGATGTATGACGCTGCCTCCCCTGGAGTCAGGTTTGCGAACACTGGTCCGCTCTGCCTCGACAGGGATTCCACAGCGCGCTGCCCACGCGTCGCCTTGTCGCCGGTGAGCGGCTCCCAGTCACCCGAAGGCCGAACGTCGGCAGGCGAAGGACTCACGCCCTTGCCGGAATAACGCCGATAGGTCTCCTCGAGCTTGCCGCGGTTGAAATACGCGAACACGCCGAGGATGAGGAGAATTACGAGACAGCCAAGTCTGCGAAAGCAGCCGAACATGTTGGACCCGGGAAACGAGGTTTGCAGGATGGGAATATCCCCTTTCCACGGGCAAACTGCAAAGCCCGCTAACCAGTTATGACGGGCAAACCTCGCGCCGCGTCAACCCCCCGGAGGCCCGAATCTCCCCTCGCCGCCACCATCGCGCCGCTGCTGGAACGGCTCCTTGATGGTGTTCGGAACCTTGGCCCATTGCTCCGGCGTCAAAACGCTTTGCGCATCCTTGAGCGCCTGGGTTGCGAGCGTACGGCCTTCCTGGATTTTGCCGCGCATCTTCATTCCCAGCTGTAGCGGGTCAGCATTTCTGGCGTCGGTTCCACCAAGAGTCTGAGCAAGCGAGCCCACAATGGTGTCCGACTTGGCTTGAAGCGTGTCGCCAAGCGTGGTCAATTTTGTTTTCTGTTCTGGTGTCAACTCGAGCTTGAGAGAGTCGTTCAGATCCAGAATTTCGCGGAAAGGATTCGGCACCGCGCGTGCGAGGCGCTCACGGAAGTCCGCCGCTGTCAGGCGCGCTCCGCCGCGTCCGCCGCCGAATACTCCATTTAGCTGCTGACGAGCGGGATCTGTCCCAAGTACGAGGCGTCCCTGAATTGCGAGCTGGAATGGCACGCGGAAAGCATTCCGACTTCCGTTCGCTGCACCGAAGTGCTCGTTGACCTGATATAGGAAATGCTGGCTCGCTGGATCGAACCCACGGACGAACAGAAGCGTGCGGTCGGGGAAGACCGGCTGGCCCCAGCCGTGAAGATTGTCGTTGCCGTGTAGAAGCCTGTCGATACCGGCAAGCGTATTAACACCGACTATCGAAATTGTGAGATTGCGCTTCAGCCCGAAACTGCTCGGCTTGATATTCGCCTGCATGTCGAACGATGTAGACCACGGAACGGAACAGCTATTCCGAGTTGCGATCGTGCCCGTCTCTGCGACAAGGCACTCTTTCGCGCGATCCGGCGCTGAGGCCAGCAACCGCGACATTCCGTTGGCCACCGCGCTATCCGGCGATGAGAGCGGATTGAATATGAAAGGCCGGTCGTTTCGCAATCCATCGCCGTTAACGTCGCCGCTAACCAACGGCGTGAAGAAGCCGCCGGAAGTCAGCCGCGCGATTGCCGTGAGCTCGAAGGCTGGCTTGATCGGCCACGTGATAGTTCCCATCAGCGAATGGCGCCGCTCCTGATCGCTTGTCGCACGCTCCGCACGATTGGGATTGCCGGCAGTTGACGCCCCCGATCCACCTCCGCCAAACCCTCCGCCTCCAAATCCGCCGAACGTCGACAGCCCCTGCGCCTCGTCGGTGGAACGCGTGTAGGTGTACGACGCGTTGAACAAAATCGCCTTGGTCGTTATGCCCTGGAAACTGAAGGTCAATTGCTTCGAATCGGAGTTCAGATTGGAGTTCACTTCGCTAACGACGCCGAATCGCGGCTGAAGTCGTGAGCCGGTCAGCGAGATGGCGCCAGTCCGCGGCACGATGGAAGTGACCGGCGCATAAACCGGCCTGCCGCCTTCGCTTGCGAGCGAGAATTTTGGATTAGTATCGAGATTGAGATCCTGCGCGCTGGTCTGCGCAACTCCGCGCGAATAATTGGCGTCGACGGACAAGTTGTAACGCTCAGCGAATCGCCGCGTCACGCCAAGCGAGCTGCGCCATGCGCGCGGCGCCTGAAAATTGTCGCTGAAGACCGTGACGTTCCTTCGGGTATTCGCGAACTGTGTCTCGCCGTTGCACGACGTCGGAACCTGCGAGGGATCGCCCGAATAAGTATTCCAGTCCGGAATCGGAACCGACGAGCCAACGCAGATGATCTGCGACTGCGCGTTCACCAGTCCGTTCGCGTCTGCAGCCGATGCGAAGAGCTGCGACGGAGCCTTGCCGCGAAACTCGCCGAACCCGCCGCGTATGCTTCCGAGTGCTGGAGCGTTCTGCTGCATACCGTACGTATACGTGAACCCGATTCTC
>JANYKY010000269.1 GCA_025357975.1 Gemmatimonadaceae bacterium | reverse complement strand
CGAGACCGGCGAGATCGTAATCAGGGCCCCACAGATCATGCTCGGCTATTGGAATCGTCCGGAAGACACTGGCGAGATGCTCCGTACGTCAGCATCTGGCGACCGTATGCTTCTGACCGGAGATCTCGGATACATCGACGAGGATGGTTACGTCTTCATCGTCGACCGAAAGAAGGACATGATCAAGACGAGCGGTTATCAGGTGTGGCCTCGAGAAATCGAGGAAGTGATCTCGTCGCACCCAGCTGTAAATGAAGTGGGTGTCGCCGGCTTGCCAGACAAGATGCGAGGCGAGAAAGCGAAAGCGTGGATAGTGCTGAACGCAGGCGCCGTGGCGACGGAAGCGGAAATCAAGGCGTGGTGCCGCGAGCGGCTCGCTCCATATAAGGTGCCAGCCAGGTACGAGTTCGTCGCCGAGCTTCCCAAAAGCCAGGTCGGAAAGGTTTTGCGACGAGCCCTGAGAGAGTCGGAAAAAGCACACAACTCGGCAGACCCCAGCTAACGAAATTCGTCAACAGCCGATTTACGCATGATTTGTGCGGTTCCCGGTAACAAGTACCCACTCAAACGCGGCACCCATACATGAGCAGTTTTCGCCTTCTCGTCACCGATGAGGTCGACCCTGATGGAGTCGCACTTCTGCGGGCCGAGGAATCATTTATCGTCGATGAAATTCCGACGCCCAAACCCGACGAGCTGCTGGCGCGCATCGGCGAATACGATGCGTTTGTGGGACGAAGCGCAACACGGCTGCCGGCCGAGGTGCTCCGCAATGCAACACGACTGCGTGTCATTGGTCGGGCGGGAGTAGGCACTGACAACATCGACATCCCGACAGCAACGAGCCTCGGGATCGCGATCATCAACGCACCCGGCGGAAACACGATCGCCGTCGCTGAGCTTTTTTTTGGAACGCTGATCGGACTGTTGCGACATCTTCCGCGCGCTTTCAGCTCCATGCGCGAAGGCAAGTGGGACCGTGCGGACCTGCTCGGCACGGAGTTGCGTGGTCGCTCACTTGGAATTGTTGGACTCGGCAGAATCGGGAGTGAGATAGCGATGCGGGCGCGCGCCTTCGGCATGAGCATCAGCGCCCATGATCCTTACGTCACCAATGAGCGGTTTGATCTTCTGCGCGTAACGCGAGCGGGCTCACTCGAGGATCTGCTAAAATCGTGCGACGTCGTCACGGTCCACACTCCCCTGACACCGGAGACGACCGGTCTTATTGGCGCAGCCGAGCTGGCCTTGCTTCGGCGAGGATCAATTGTGGCCAATCTCGCGCGCGGAGGCATTGTCGAAGAGGCGGCGCTCTCCGACGCACTCGCCGATGGACAAGTTGGTGGCGCGATTCTCGACGTGTATACGCGCGAGCCACTCGACGCAACGAGTCCGCTCCGATCCCTCCCGAACGTGGTCCTCACGCCGCACCTTGGAGCATCTACCGCGGAGGGACAGCACAATGTTGCCGTCGACGTTTGTAACGCGGTGCGCGATGCGCTCCTCAACGGCGAGCTCTCCCGCGCGATCAACGTCGTGGGTGGAATTGATGGACGGTGGGATGAAATCAGGCCTGCCCTTGTACTCGCGCGTCGGATGGCGGCGATCGGGCGGGCGATGCTCGCGGACAGGGGCCTGAAGGCGGTGGACACGATCTCGCTGACAGTCGGCCGAGATCTGGCTGCAGCGGGAAATCTTCTGGTCGCGAGCGCGGCAGCGGGCGCACTTGAATCGATCATCGACGGAGTTCGGCTTAACCTCGTCAACGCTCGCACGCTCGCGGAGAGCCGCGGGATCAGTCTTTCGGTGAGGACCTCACCATCACCTGATCCCGATAACAGTCTTCGCGTCGCTATCTGCAGCGGGCGCAATGAAATAGTTGTCGCAGGCACGGCGCCTCCGGGATCGGGGCCCCGACTCACATTGATTGACGGCTTCAGCATCGATGTCACTCCGCGCCGCACCCTCCTGGTGCTCACGAACGCCGACGTACCGGGCGTGATCGGCCGCGTGGGAACTCTTCTTGGCAACGCCGGAGTCAATATCGCCGAGTACCACCAGGCCAGATTGTCTCAGGGAGGCGAAGCGCTTGCAGCCGTTTCTGTGGACGGTGAAATCACATCGCAAGCTCGCCAGCAGCTCCTGGCCTTGCCGGACATTCGCTCGGCGACCGTCATCGATTTCTCCTCTCTCGATCCAGCGGGAGAAGAAGCTTGGTCGTAAACCGGGATCTCGATTCGCGGATATCGCACGCGAGAGATGCGTCAGGGCTGGAGATGATTCCGGAGGGCGTTGCCCGCGCGGAGACAGTCGATGATGTCGTGGAAGTTGTTCACCTCGCCATGAGCATTAATACCAACGTTACGCCGGCGGGTTCTCAGACGAGCATGACGGGTGCGTCGATCACTGATCGCGGCATTCTGTTGTCGTTGGCGCCGATGAATCGCGTTCTCGACGTCGATGTGTCACAACGGCTCGCTCGAGTCGAGCCGGGCGTAACGATCGGTCAGCTCAACCGCGAGCTTGCCGGCAGCAATCTCATGTTCGCACCTGATCCGACGAGCGAGCAGGACGCGACGATCGGCGGGGCAATCGCATGCAACGCATCGGGCGCACGGTCATTGTATTACGGCGCAACGCGGAGGCACGTCAACGCTGTGAAGGTCGTTCACGCTGATGGCGCGCTTGCGACGTATCGACGCTCTCATCCCGAAAAAAACACAGCCGGGTTCGCGGCGGCGCAGGATCCCGTAGACTGGTTTGTCGGAAGCGAGGGTACGCTCGGGATAGTGGCGGAGGCAGAATTGTGCCTCGTCCCGATGCCTGCCCACATCGTCGGTCTTGCAATTCCGTTTCGGGATCAGGCTTCGGCTTTGCTGTTCGTTGTTTCCGCTCGAAAGGGTGAAGGGGGAAGAACAGCGCGCTGCCTCGAATTCTTCGACGAAACCGCGTTGGGCATTGCAGCAAAGTCGATCGGATCTACATGGAGCGACGCGGCCGCGATGATTTACCTCGAAGACGATGCCGGAGAGGCGGCGGACCTCAGCGAGGTGATGAGTGCATGGCTTGCCACCGCCGAGCAGTTTGGCGCGCTCTCGGATGATATCCGCATTTTCGATGGCGCGCAGGCGTTGCGTGATGCGAGGGTCATGCGCCATGCGGTTCCATCTACGATGAACGAGCGCGGCTCGGCGCAAATCACGAATGGCGGCCGCAAGGTCTCGACTGACTGGGCCGTTCCGTACGCGAGACTCGGCGATGCACTCGACGCATCCAAGCTTGCCATCGAGAAGTATAGCGCTCCGGCGCCAGTAACTTACGGACATGCAGGTAACGGACATCCGCATCAGAATTTCATCGCTCACAATCCGCAGGAGCTTCGAGTGATCAACGAATCGATCGAGGAGACTTTGCGAAGCGTGATACAGATGGGCGGCACAGTTTCGGCAGAACATGGTCTTGGGAAACTGAAGCAAGCCTGGCTTAGCTTGCAGCTCTCACCGCGCCAGATTGCAATCATGCGCGCAATGAAGCAGACACTCGATCCAACAGGCTTGTTCTCTCCAGGAAATGTGTTGTGAGCGACTCGACTTCTCCTCACTTCTCAACTGTTGCGCTAGATGTCGATTCCACACTCTGCAGCATCGAGGGCATTGACTGGCTTGCAGAGCGACGCGGCATCGACATCGCGACACAAGTCGCAATTCTGACTGATCGTGCCATGCGCGGCGAAGTGCCGCTCGAAGAAGTGTATGGGCTAAGACTTTCCATCGTCCGCCCGCGGCGCGAGGACGTGGATGCACTCGGCCACGCCTATATCGAAACAATCGCGCCCGGCGCCGTGGATACAATCGCGAAATGGAAGTCGAGAGGGGTGACCGTCATTTTGCTGAGCAGTGCCATCAGGCACGCCGTTCTAAGGCTCGCTCAACATGTCGGGCTCGGTCCAGATGAAGTTCATGCAGTGGACGTGAAATTCGACGCGATCGGAGCCTGGGGCGGATTCGACGGGTCATCGCCGCTCGTCACGACAATGGGAAAACGAAACATCATTGCAGGCCTCGACCTGCCGCGACCGATAATCGGTGTCGGCGATGGCAGCACCGACCTCG
>JANYKY010000150.1 GCA_025357975.1 Gemmatimonadaceae bacterium | reverse complement strand
AAGTCAGGCGATGATTTCCCTCTTAGGAATGCTTCGGTCGGGAAAGCTCGACGGACTCTTAATCCGAAGGTCGTGGGTTCGAGACCCACCCGGGTCATTTTTTAGACTTCACTTCTCGACCTTGCGGCGGCGGCACTGGTGGCGAGAAGTGAAGTTTAAAAAATGACCCGGGTGGGTCTCGAACCCACGACCTTCGGATTAAGAGTCCGTCGAGCTTTCCCGACCGAAGCATTCCTAAGAGGGAAATCATCGCCTGACTTGTTCCGATAAGGAGCTGAACACCGACCGATTCTGACCGATTCTTCCCCACGAGTTCACGGACTTGTTCCCGCACTTTTTTCATGCCTTTTCCTCTCCTTCGCAGATGATTTGAGTTTGGGTTTTCGGGCCTTGATGATCACATCGGCAAGCGCTTCCGATACGTCGCCCGTCGCGTTGTAGCTGATGTAGTCGAGCGTCTAGCCGGAGTTCTCGTGACGGAGACTGGCCTGAACCTTCGACTGGTCCGACGTAGCGCTTCCCTGACTTGTAGCGCTCGTCCTCGACGTAGTGTCCGAACCCGGCAGCGGCACACGCACGCTTCCAACACTTCTGAAGCCAGCCGTATTGAAGCGGCGAAGGGTGAGTGAGTAGAGAATCGGCGTTCCGCCACCAACCGCCCCGCACGCTGCGATCCAGATTAGATGATTCACAGCGAAGCCCCGAGAAACACGGCGGGCGAAGCTACATTTTGCCGATGCCAATGGAAAAAAGAATCACTGTGATCGATGCGATGCGCGGCTTGGCTTCTTTCGCGGTCGTTTGGTTTCACCTCGCGCACGAGATGGGATTCACCCCCCGCGACACGCCGTTGTTCAATTCTGGCGCTTATGGTTGGGTTGGAGTGGAAGTGTTTTTTGTCATATCCGGATTCGTAATTCCTTTCGCTCTCGAACGCAGCGGCTATGAGCTGAGGGCATACGGTAGGTTTTTGTTCAAGCGAATCATCCGACTGGATCCGCCGTACCTTGCCGCAATTCTCCTCGCGCTCGCTGTCTCCGCCTACTACGCCCACTCGAGCGGGACGGCTTTTCCTTATTCGCTGACTCAGGTTTTGCTGCACCTCGGATACATCAACGTGTTTTTCGGCTACGCCTGGATTAACCCGGTCTTCTGGACGCTGGCGATTGAACTGCAGTATTACGTGCTCATAGGACTGGCGTTCCCCATTGTCCGCGACAGGCGCGGATTTTTTCTGATCTGCGTTCCCATCTGTCTCGCGCTCGCCGCCGCCGTTCATGCTGAAGCCTTCATCTTCAAGTATCTGCCCTTTTTTCTGCTCGGGCTCGCAGCTTTTCACTTCCGCTGCCGCGCCCTTCGCGCGGGTTGGTTCGTGGCAAGCGTATTCGTTTTTACGATAGTTGCATGGCAAATGCTCGGATGGGTGCCGGCTGCTGCAGGATGTCTCTCGGCTCTCGCGATTGCCTTCGTTCGAAGCGCTCCGAAACCTCTCGTTACGTTCGGCTCGATCTCCTACTCTCTCTATCTGGTCCACGCGACCGTCGGCTACCCTATCGGTTCCGCGGTCCACCGAAGACTGCCATTCATGCCGCCGCTCGGCGTTGTGCTCATCAGTCTCGCCGGTTCTGTCACTGCAGCCTATGTGCTTTACCGGCTCGTCGAGCGCCCGGCTCAACGCCTCTCGTCTCGAATTCATTACGCCCACACAGTCCCATCCCAGGCCAGTCCGTAGAACTGGTTCGGGTTGGGGCGACCGTTGAAGATTGCAAGGAGGTTCGGGTAGATGGTCTGTACCTGCGCTTCTATCTGTGCCTGCGTAGTTCCCACCGGCACCTGGTGGTTGAACATTTCTTCAACGACGCGGCCCGCGCGGTTACCGGAAACAGAACACGGTATTGAGCTGCGTGTTCCGCCGGGAAGGGGCTGCGTATCGCAGGATGATGACCTGTTTTGCCATTGTGCTAGCCGACTCCTAACGCTGAGAGGGATTTGGTTGTTGCCGCTGCTACTACTGCGGCCTTGAACGCCGCGATATTTGCCGCTGGCTTTCCTGTGTTCGTCCACGTCCACGTAGGATTTTTTGCCGTTGCCGCGGTCTGGATGAGATACGCAGGTGCACCGAAAGCGGCCGATCATCATCGCGAGATCGAGCTGCTTCCGATATTCGAGCGGATTCTGTACGCCGGGCTACCACTCTGGCGCGGAGTCTTCGAGGTAGAGGTGGGGCACGCTCATACCCACCTCAACAGCACGCCGACGACAAAGCCGAGAAGCGCAGCGGCGGCGACGGCCGCGAGTCGAAAGGCGCGGTTCATCGGCGTTTCTCCGACGGCTTGCGAGTGCGATAGCGCGGGCGAGTTTACGCTTTGCTCATTGCTTGATGCTTAGGGCACTGGTGCGGCGCATCCGCGACACGTTCTGCGGAACCGCCTTCAACAATTGACGGCTTGAATGCCGTTCGGCATAGCCGGCACGCTTGCCGACCCGGCTCCTGAACCGACGCGTCTTCGCGTTCATGTCCAGATCCGGCAGCCGCACGAAGAATCAGCGGGGCGGGGAGTGACGGCCAGTCGACGTCCAGGCCTGTGCCTTCACGGACAAGTTCCCGGAGGCCAACGGACTTATTTCCTACAGAATCTCGATTTGCCCTATATGACCCGGGTGGGTCTCGAACCCACGACCTACGAATTAAAAGTCAGAATATTGAGTTCGTGTAAGTTTTAATCTGTTCCGTTGAATACTTCTCTGTGAGGACTTGCTCGGACGGTAGTTGTTACATGGTCTTCTCAGATTGGGTGCGTTCTACTGAGTCGGCACACGGATCGGCACACTAGGCCAGAGCCTTTTCGAGGCTCGCTCGGAGGTGGGAACCTGTTCGCCGTTCATTAAATCGCGCGAGGACCAGGCCAATGTCGAGAGGTAGTAGAGTTTTGGTCAGTTTTACGGGCGGTGATGAACTTCTTGACTGCGATCTGCCAGGCAGTAGGTTCCTCCACTCCGCTCACTCACTCCGGTATCTGTCCTGACTCTCGCGATCGAGCGACTCCGCTCGTCACTCTCCAACGCGTACACGATTGATCGCGAGCTTGGCCGCGGCGGGATGGCGACGGTGTATTTGGCGCAAGACAAGCGCCATGACCGAGTCGTAGCGCTCAAGGTTCTCCATCCTGACCTCGCTGCCAATCTCGGTCCCGAGCGGTTTCTTCGCGAGATAAAGCTGGCAGCGCGTCTCAATCATCCGCACATACTTCCGCTGTTCGACAGCGGGGAATCGGACTCGTTCCTGTATTACGTGATGCCTTACATCGAGGGCGAGTCGCTGAGGGAGCGCCTCGAGCGCGACAAGCAGCTCACCGTTGACGAGGCAGTCCGTCACGCCAAGTCGATCGCTTCCGCCCTCGACTATGCACACCGCCAGAAGATTGTGCATCGCGACATTAAGCCGGAAAACGTAATGTTGTACGAAGGCGAGGCGATGGTGATGGACTTCGGAATCGCCAAAGCCGTCAGCTCTGCCGCGAGCGAAACGCTTACACAAACCGGGATGATGGTAGGGACTCCGGCTTACGTGAGTCCTGAACAAGCTGCAGGTGAGATCAACCTTGATGGGGCAAGCGACCAGTACAGCCTCGCTTGCGTGCTTTATGAAATGCTCGCGGGAGAGCGACCCTTTCGAGGCGAGAACGCGTCTGCGGTGATGGCAAAGCGATTCACCGAGACTGCGGCCCCGCTTCGGACAGTGCGTGGCAGTGTGCCGGAGCATGTCGAGAGAGCAGTGACGAAGGCAATGTCAACGGTCTCGGCCGCTCGTTTTGCGACGACAGCGCTCTTTGCGCAGGCACTTGGCAGCGAAATCCTCGCAACACCGACCGATACTGCGACGGTTCCACACGAAACTGTCTCGGCGGCCAAATCAGTCGCTGTGCTTCCGTTTGCGAATATG
>JANYKY010000267.1 GCA_025357975.1 Gemmatimonadaceae bacterium | reverse complement strand
TTACGATCACCTCGGCATCGGCAAGCCGGTGAACGGCGATTCTATCTACAACGGTGCCGACGACGATGCTTCAGGGGTTACTGCAGTTCTGGAGATTGCGCGATCGATGCTATCGGGACCCAATCCAAAACGAACGGTCGTCTTCGTCACTACTACTGGCGAAGAGGAAGGCACACTCGGCACCGTGTGGTACGTCGAGCATCCGGAATTTCCGCTCTCGAAGATGGTTGCGGAAATGGAAGTCGAGATGATTGGCCGGCCAGATTCGCTTGCGGGTGGGCCCGGCAAGGGATGGCTCACCGGATATGAGCGCTCAACAATGGGTGACATGCTGAAAGCAGCCGGCGTTCCGATCGTGCCGGATCCTTATCCCCAGATGCATTTTTTTGAGCGTAGCGACAATATCGTATTCGCGCAAATGGGAATTCCGGCGCATACCCTGTCGAGTTACAATCTTCACAGCGACTATCACCAGCTGTCAGATGATGTCAGTCGCATCGACTTCGCGCATGTCACCGCAGTGATTCGGGCCGGCGCGATGGCGGCGAGAATTCTTGCCGACGGCCCGGCGCCTACGTGGAAGCCTGGTGGGCAACCGGCGCCGGCCCATTGAGCCTCATCCCCACTGCGCGAGTCGCAGGAACTCGTCTCGCGTCTTCGGATCATCACGAAACACACCGCGTAGCGACGATGTGATGGTGCGCGAATTCTGCTTCTGCACTCCGCGCATCATCATGCACAGGTGGTACGCCTCGATTACCACGCCCACTCCGAGTGGATCGAGAACATCAGTTAGCGCCTGAGCAACCTGTTCGGTAAGACGCTCCTGCACCTGCAACCGGCGCGCAAACACATCGACGACTCGCGCAAGCTTCGAGAGGCCGACGATCCTTCCATTCGGGATGTACGCGATGTGCGCCTTCCCATAAAACGGAAGCATATGATGCTCGCACAATGAGAACAGCTCGATGTCGCGAACCATCACCATGTTCTCATGCGTCTCTTCGAATATCGCGTCACCGATCACCTCGGCAGGGTCCATCTCGTACCCCCGCGTCAGCCATTTCAATGATTCGGCAACGCGCGCAGGAGTCTTGACAAGGCCGTCGCGCGAAGTGTCCTCCCCCAGCAGCTCGAGCTGGCGCCGAACAGTGTCTTCGAGCTCGTCTTCACCCGCTTCGAGCTCGCGCTCGCTGTGAAACAGCGTTGGCGAAAAAGTCATTTCTTCACGTTGCCGGTTGGAGTCACGTCGGCCGCGTCGTGCGTTGCCGCAAACAATGACTCGAGTTTTGCCCAGTCTCCATTCTCAATAGCGATCTCAGCCGCGAGGCTGTCCTTCTCGCGTCCCATTGCTGCGGCAGCGACGATGTGGTCTCCAAGCCTGTAGCCAATGAGGCAATCGCCGTCGTCTATTTTTCCAGAAACGCGGATCTCATCCCACCCCTCTGCATGTCCCGTGTAACTGATCGCAGCATCGTAATGGTTGGTCCAGAAAAACGGTGCAGATTCATAACGCGCTGCTTCGCCGAGCATGTTGCATGCGGCAACTTGTCCCTGACGTTGGGCGACTACCCAATGCTCGATCCGAATCAGCGCACCAGTGGTCGCATCCGGGAATCGCGCGATGTCACCGGCCGCGAAGATTCCGGGGATGCTCGTCTCCATCATCGCGTTTACAACCACCCCTTTCTCGGTCAGCAATCCCATCGACTCGGCCAATTCAGTCAGCGGGCGAACGCCTATCCCGATGACAACGAGATCGGCGCGGAGTGTCGTACCGTCATCAAGCGTGACGGTGTCGCGGCCGATCTCGCGTGCGGTCCGACCGAGGTGGAACGTGACGCCCTTTTCTTCGTGCAGCCGCTGGATGTACGTCCCCATTTCTTCACCCAGCACGCGAGAGAGTGGGATTGTTTCGGGGGCGATCACGTTTACCGCAACGCCGCGGGCGCGGAGTGATGCGGCAACTTCGAGTCCGATAAAGCTCGTGCCGATTACAACAGCACGGTGAGCGCTCGATGTCGCCGCGATGATTGACCGGCTGTCGGCAAGCGTCCGCAGGTAGTGAACGTGCGGCAGATCCGCACCGGGAACTGGCAGCTTGACCGGCTCCGCTCCGGTAGCGAGAAGTAGCTGGTCGAACTGGCGAGATTCACCACTGGATAGTGTCGCGATTTTTTTCTCGACATCAACGGCGATCACTGAAACTCCCCGGATGAGCTCTATGCGATGCTTCGCGTAGAAGGCGTCCGGCCGAAGCGGAATCCAGTCCTCTGGCGCATTCCCCGCGAGGTAATCCTTGGAGATGTTGGGACGATCGTACGGAGGATCTGCGTCGCGTCCGACCATCGTGATGTTCCCCGTAAAACCTCTTCGGCGCAGCATCTCCGCAGCAGCACTTCCTGCCGCGCCTGCGCCGATAATTAGTATCGAGCGAGGATCGGATACGCGAGACACAGCGCTGCCTTGATGAGTAGCTCCATCGAGGGCCGGGACTTCGATCGTAACCCTGACGGTATCGCCAGTCCGCTCGATGCCCCACACCGATACGGGTTTCAAAGCAGGTGCCCGCAGCGCCTCTCCTGTACGAAGACTGAAACAGGCGTGATGCCACGGACATCGCACGGTGTCACCAACGATGACGCCGTCGGCGAGCGGGCCGCCGTAATGAGTACAGCTTGCGCCGATCGCGAAAATCTCTTGTCCGCTCCGCGCCACGAGGACAGGCTGGTCGCCCACGTGCCCGCCGATCATTCCCCCATCAGGAATTTCCGAGAATCGAATTCCTTTTGACAGGTCGGGACCTGTCGCCTCCGACTGTTCAGCGCTCATCACCGAAGCCTAGAAAAGATTGTCTATTTGTCAAGTTTTACTTTGACTTATTAAGCCAGTCGTACTTTTCACACGGTGCGTGGGACGCTCTGGCGGGAAAACCTCGACGCTGTCAGCGATACGTTTCAAAGAAACCGGTGCCGCTTCCGCTGACTGGCTGGCCACCGATTCGCCCAGAAATCCGCGCTGTGCCCTTCATCTGGATGAAGTAGGGCTTCACAATCCGCCGCGCATCCGCTGCATCGCCTCGCTCGATGAGCGACGTGCGCGTGTCGCTCCCGATTGCGTCCTCGATGTCGAGCTCCAGCCGGAGCGTGTCGGCGCCGCGCGAATCCTGCATCACCGCATGGCTCGGCACCTTCACTTGGCGCCCGTTCACCTCGATCGTGCGGCCATCCTCGTACGCGATCTCGTGCGGGCGAAAGAGCGCGCGGAAGCCGAGCGAGTCCGTGAGGAAGGCGAAGAACGGCTGCCTCGTGCCCACGCTGTCCGGCGGCGCCACGCGGCCGTAGAGCAGCGTGTACTCGCCCGCGCGCGTCGCGCCCCAGTCCCACGACACGCCGTGCCACACACCCCAGTTGTGATCGTGGTACGACTGCACATCGCTATAGTGCTCGCAGGCGCCCGCGATGCACATCGATCCCGACGCACTCGCGCGAAGCCCGGGCACCGCGTACCCCGATGCAAAGGGGCAGCTCTCATCCGTATCCGCGCACTCGGCGATCGACGCGCCGGGGAAGAGAATGTTGGGCGCGGGCGTGAGGATGAGATCGAGCTTCAGTGGCGCGCCCGCTCCGTTCTCGCGCGCGGAGCCAACGAGAGCGTATTGGCCGTTCGCCAGTAGATGCACCGACGAGCTCCCGATCTCGAGATCCGCGCTGTCCGTCGAGAAGTGCACCTGCTCCCTTCGCACGTTCGACGTGAAGCGCCGCGTGCGCCCGCCCTGCTCCCGCACGCTCACCGCGACCTGCCCTCCCCACTTCTCGCCGCGCACGTCACCGGCGACGATGTACGAGATGAACGCCCACTCCTTCCCGCTCGCCGAGAGCACGTTGAAGTAGTGCCACTCGGCCCAGCTCTGATCGCCGGCGACCTCGGACGGAGGCGCATGGAAGCGATCGATGTCGTGCCTCAGCTCGGCCGCAGTTGGAGCGCGCCAGCGACGGTCGAGCGAATCGTCGCTCCAGGCTCCACTCGTCACCATGGGCGCGG
>JANYKY010000113.1 GCA_025357975.1 Gemmatimonadaceae bacterium | reverse complement strand
AGCCGAAGCCCATTCAAAGGAGTTTGTGCCATCTCGAATTAAGTAACTATCAGGAGTGTGGTGGAGCAACTCTCATCGCTCCCGACGCCCCGTTCAGCCAAGTGCGGCCAAATGAGTCACACATGCCGCACCCAGGCGCTCAGGAGCGTATCCGCCTTCGAGCGAGCTCACCAGCCGTCCGCCGCAAAGCGACTCAGCCCGGCTTACAAGATCCTTGGTGAGCCCCGCAACATCATCGAGCTCCAGAGTGAACCCGCCAAGCGGATCGCCGGCAAGAGAATCGAAGCCAGCGGATAAAATGATGAGGTCGGGGACGAAGCCATCAGTTGCCTTATCCACGGCTTGCTCAAACGCCTGCACGTAGGCCGACGGCGCGAGCGCGGGAGGCATGGGAACATTCCATACGGTATTGTGCGGCCCCCGGTCATCGGAGGAGCCTGTGCCCGGATACCATGGCCACTGATGCATCGACACAAAGTGAATGTCTGGTTCGTTTTCAACGAGCGCCTGGGTTCCGTTGCCGTGATGAACGTCCCAATCGAGGATCAGGACACGCGCCGCATTATGATGCTGCCGCGCATAGTGCGCCGCGATTGCAACGTTGCCGAACAGGCAGAAGCCCATGGCGCGTTCGCGAAGTGCATGGTGTCCGGGAGGCCGAACGGCGCAAAACGATCGAAGGTTCTGACCGGACATCGAGCGATCGACCGCATCGAGCGCGCAGCCAGCGCCTGCGGTTGCCGCAGCCCAGGAGCCTTCACTCTCGACAGTGTCCGTGTCCAGACGCCCGCCTCCCTCACTCGCGAGCCGCTCGACGAGCGAGACGTACTGAGGATCGTGCGCCAAAGATATTTCCTGCGCGGTCGCGTGCCGCCCTTCGATCTGGTCAACCCTCAGGAATAGCTCGGGCTCATTACGAAGAGCGCGAGTAATGGCGCGTAAACGGCCGACATGATCCGGGTGGCCCCACCCTGTGTCATGACGGCCGCAGTCAGAATGCGAGATGAACCCCGCGCGCATCGGAGCGCCTTGCGTCAGCGTACCGGTCGGCGCCGACGGTACGTCAGTAGAAGGGTCGAGCCGTCGCGCACTCCCACAGCGTCGAGAGATTCGTTTTCATGAAAGATTTCGAAGCCGTGCAGCTTCGTGACGAAGTCTCCGGCATCAACGCCTTCCGGGTAGAATGCCGCCAGTGCCGCGGTCTTTACCGCCAGCACTGCCGCCTGCCCGGGAGCATCGACGCGAACGGCCTCCCACAGCTCAGCAACCTGAACCCGAATATGAAGCGAGTTCGCCGCCTCACCGCCGATGATGATGACGGAGGCATCGGTGCGAAGCTCCGTAACGAACGGAACCGTCACGGATTTGCTCCGGCAGCAAGAGCGGGCGCCGAAATGGCCATTACATCAGCTGTCGGCAGACCAGAAAAAAACCGCGATACCTGCTGATCGAACAGGTAAGTAGATCCCGAAACCCGGGTGCCAGCCTCTGTTTTCGCGGCTCCGATGACGATTTCTTCCCCGCCCTGACCCCGAAAAGTCACATAGCCTGGCCCTTCCCGATCGAGAAAAGCCGCGTAGACGCTGTTGCGCCGCGGGAAGAAATTCTTTGCCGCAGAAATCACCTCGGCGACCGAGAGAGTGGTCGTGATTTCCTGGAGCGTCTTGGCGCGTTGGGCGTTGGTGGGTGGCATTTATTCTTGCTGGGTTGGCTGGTGGCTGTTGAGGCAATCTACCGGCCAGCCGGGGATGCCGACAAGCCGAGAACGGCTTGTAGTTAAGCAGGTAAGCTGGCAGCCAGATTAGCAGGTGGCAGGCAGCGCGTCTAAACCGATGCGACCGCGCGGCTGCAAAATGATCTTGCAGGAAACCATCTTGCCGGTCAGGGTCGCTATGGCTTTGACGCGCCACCTGCTTCCAGCCGATCTGGCTCCCTGCTACCTGCTTAACATCAACTGCTGCTGGCAATCGAAACGGAGCGGACAGCCTCATAAATCATCCGCACACCAAAATGGAGAGACTTGACCGGCACGCGTTCATCGTGCCCGTGCATCCGTTCTTCGTCAGATTGCTCCATTGGGAACGGCAGGATTCCATACGCATCGATCCCAAGTCGCCGTAAGTGCGCGCTATCAGTGCCGCCGGTGCTCAGGTACGGTACGACCGCCATCTCGGAGTCGAGCATCCTTGCGGCACCCGATAACGCATGGAACATCGCCGAGTCGGGATCAGAACCGGGCGCTTCTTTTCCATGCGATTCTATCGAGACCGTTATCGCTGGATCCTCGACCACGGCGCCGATTCGCGCACACACATCTTCGATTCTGTGACCGGGAATCGTCCGCACATTGAGCATCGCCCGAGCTTCGGCCGGGATCACGTTGCCGGCGACTCCGCCTGACAACTCAACGGGAGAGATCCCGTTTCTCATCACGGCATTGAAAACAGGGATTCGCGATAGCACCTTCGCGGCGGAAGCGCTCTCAGCTGCGTCCGCAGAGACAATCCCGCGCATCGCTTTCGCCACATCGGGCGCAGGCCATACGTTTGCCAGCTCGCTGAACAACTGCCTCGTCGTGGACGTCAAAGTCACCGGTTCGCGATACTCCCGAAGCTTCGCGAGTGCGACCCCGAGCTCGAAGACCGCGTTCCCCTCCAGAGGAATTGCGGCATGCCCGGCCGGCCCGCGCGCCGTAATAGAAACCTGATGCGAGATCTTCTCAGCCGTTTGAATCGCCAGATAGCGCTTCCCGCCCTCGATAATCCGCGTGCGGCCACCTTCGTTAATAGCGAACTCCGCGTCCAGCTGCTCGCGATGATTCTCGACGAGCCAGCGCATTCCATCAGCGCCGCCCGATTCTTCATCTGACGTTGCGACGAAGACGACATCGCGATCGAGCACGATCCCGCGTTCAACCAACCTTCGCTTGACGAGAAGCAGAGCCATGAGATTGGCCGAAAGCATTCCTTTGTCGTCGATCGCTCCCCGGCCATAGAGATACCCATCACGAACGACCCCGCCGAACGGGTCGCATGACCACTTCTCGCGCTCTACAGGGACCACGTCCATGTGAGCGAGTAGCATCACCGGCCGCTTCTTCCCGTTTCCGCGAATCCGCGCGATTAATTGTGCGCGGTGGGGGCGAGGCTCGAGAATCTCACTCGCGATTCCATCCCTCGTCAGCACGCCGGCCAGATATTGCGCGAGAGGGAGCTCGTTTCCCGGCGGGTTGGTTGTATCAAAGCGGATAATTGCCTGCAGATGAGCCACTGTCTCATCCTCTACCGCGGTCCAATCAGCTTCCAAGGAGCATCTCGATATTTCGAAGTAGCGGAGCGAACGAGAGTTTCTCACCGGTGCCACTGACTCTCGACGCGATCTCTTCAGCAGATTCGCGTTGTCCCTCGGACCAAAGATCCGAGATCAACCATGGACCCGCGCCAGGATTTCGAAACCAGTCAAGATCGAACCGGGACACCAGCGACTCATTGAGCTGCGCCTGCAGCTGCCAGGCTCTCAGGTATCGAGTCGAATAGTAGCGCGCATCGAAATCGACGAATGCATCGGCCGCGCGATAACGAAAGTTCGTCGCGGAAGTCAACGTTTCGACGTAAAGGTCTGGAAGGTCTTTCCAGTCTGCATTGTCGCCGTACGCCTGCACCTCGTAGATGAGCTTCGCGCAATATCGGCGTATGTAATGCAGCTCCTCGAAGCCGGCGAGTCGCAGAAAGTCGTCGACATTACCGGTGCCCAACTCGGTATATCGAAGCAGCCACCTTCGATCTTGCATCCGGTGGTCCATCAGCATCGCGTACGACTCGGTCACCGAATTGTCGCCGAGCCACCGATATTCAAACGGGTAATCACTGCGCACGTTTGCAAAATGCAATGCGTGTCCCGCTTCGTGCAGCAACGTGGTGTAGTCGCTCTGGCCACCGTGCGGCCGGAGCACGAGATACACTTCCTCGGGGACTCGCGTCGGGGCGCAAAACGCGCGCGCCCGTTTGCCCGGGCGATCACCGACGTCGTAAATGATGCGGCCGTCGGCAACTGGATCGAGCCCCATCTCCTTGATCTGCCGCGAGATCGAGCTCTGGAGATGCTGCCCGGGAAATGCGCCATCGTATTCCGATGCGCGAAGCAGAGCGAGAGCGTCAGATCGCGTTGCTTCTCCGGGCTTTAATCCAAGAGATTTCTTCAGGTGATACGGAAGGGTTTCATCCCACATCGCCTGGCTGTCGCGAATGAACGCGGCGCACTCTTTCGCGAGCGAATCGAGCGAAACTCCGGTGATCTCCTCGAACGCCGCGTTGTACGTCGGCGCGATTCCCAGCGATTCAATGAAGTCCTTCTCACGCTGGATTCTCTCCAGGCGCATCGGTGCATGGTCTTGCTGGACCAGCGCGGCGCGCGCATCATCGAGTGCCAGGCGCTTCACTCGATTTTTTTCATTCGCAATCTCGATTGCGGCGGCCTGATATTGAACCTGCTGTCCATCGGGCGTGGTGATGACCGCATTCCTCTCCCACTCGATTTCGCGCTCATCCAGCTCGGCCAAAGAGCGCGACGCCTGAGATTCGAGTTGCCACTCCAGCAGCAGCGCTGCAGACCGATGCTCATCTGTCCCTTTCGCAGAATCCTTGAAGAGATCGAGCGTCAACCCGAGGGCCTCATCGCCAAGCACGTTTGCGTACTTGCCATAGATCGGCTGGAAATCGGCTGAAGCCTTGTGACCCGAATGCGCGAGATAGCTTTCGCGCGAAATCTCTTCCGTGAACGCCTGACCGTCTTCCCTCAGGCGGTCAAGCGTCAGCTCCTTCATCCAGCGATTCTGCTGCCAATGTATTCGCGCAACGTGTCGATGCCGATGCGTTCCTGCTTGAGAGTGTCGCGATCACGAACGGTTACAGAGTTCGCGGCCGCGGATTCGCCGTCGACGGTGATGCAGAAAGGCGTTCCGACTTCGTCCTGACGACGATACCTCCGCCCGATAGCTCCGCTGTCATCGTAAAACACCGAGAACGACTGTCGGAGATCATCCGCGATCTTCTTCGCCATCTCGGGCATTCCGTCTTTCTTGACGAGCGGAAACACGCCGGCCTTGATCGGCGCGAGTGACGGTATGAGCCCGAGCACAACGCGGCCTTCGCTTTCTCCCTCGACGTTTTCCTCGCGATAACCATTAACGAGAATCGCGAGCAATGTCCGATTGGGGCCAACCGCTGTCTCCACTACGAAAGGCACGAACCGTTTGTTAGCGCCCTGATCGAAATACTCGAGCTTCTTGCCGGAGAATTTTTGATGTTGAGTGAGATCGAAGTCTCCGCGATTGTGGATTCCCTCGATCTCCTGGAATCCAAGCGACCCGCCAAAGTCGAATTGCACATCGAACGCGGCGCGCGCATAGTGCGCCAGCTCATCCGCCGTGTGTTCATGGAACTGCAACCGATCTTCGGCGAGGCCAAGCCCGCGGTGCCACTTCATCCGCTCTTCTTTCCAGTACTCGAACCACGTCATATCGGTGCCCGGTTCCACGAAAAACTGCATTTCCATCTGTTCGAACTCGCGGGTTCGGAAGATGAAATTCCCCGGCGTGATTTCGTTGCGGAACGCCTTGCCGATTTGTGCGATGCCGAATGGAACTCGCTGCCGAGTTGACTGCTGGACGTTGAGAAAATTGACGTACGTTCCCTGCGCTGTTTCCGGCCTCAGGTACACGACAGAGGCCGTATCTTCGGCTGGCCCCATGAACGTCTTGAACATGAGGTTGAACTGGCGTGCCTCGCCAAGCGTGCCCTTCATTCCGCACGCGGGGCATTGCGCCTCGGGTGTACCCGGAGTGCCCTTGATGCGCGGATCGTCAGCGCGGAAACGTTTCTTGCAATTCCTGCAATCGACGAGCGGATCGACGAAACCGCCGACGTGCCCGCTGGCCTCCCAGACTCTCGGATGCATCAAAATGGCCGAGTCGAGGCCTTCAATGTCGGAGCGTGAGCGAACCATCGCCTTCCACCAGCGCTCCTGGAGATTACGCTTGAGCTCAACACCAAGCGGCCCGTAATCCCAAACGGACCCGGTGCCACCGTAAATCTCTGAAGACTGGAAGATAAATCCCCGCCGCTTGGACAGCGACACGAGTTTTTCCATCACGTCGGGCTGATTCGGCATAAGCTGCGTAATATAGTCGGAAAGGCGTCATTTCCCTCGGCAAGCCGGGTCTATTTCATTCTCCAAACTGCTATTAGACGCAGAGAACGCAGAGAACGCAGAGAACGCAGAAACGGCGGAACAGCAACTGCTTTGGACACAGAGACCACAGCGCTCACAGAGAACTACATTCGTCCTTCCGTCGATCTCGCGCGCCAATTCAGGCGACGGATTATTCGTTTGGGGTTAACTGCCACAACATTCGCGTTTCCGGTTGAGGCCTGGAATGTCGTTAACAACAAACAAATGGAAACCAACCGGGCGCCGTTCAGGCTTTCGCCTTCGATTGACGGTGGGGATGTTGTTCTCTGTGGCCTCTGTGTCCAATGCAGTTTGCAGTTCTCTGCGGTCTCTGCGTTCTCTGCGTCTAAACGGAGTTCCGAGAACGCAGCTATGCGGAGATGATCTGATCGCGACGAGTGCCGACGCTGACATGCGAGATCGGCGTTTCGACAAGCGACTCAATTCGATCAAGATATTTTCGCGCGGCAGACGGAAGCTGATCCAGCGAGCGAGCCGTCGACGTGTCCGTCTGCCAGCCATCCATCCACTCGTACTGAGGAGCTGCTCCTTCAAGCGCGGCGAGATCGCCGGGAAATTCAGTGTAAAGATCAGGGCCGACATTGTATCCAGTGCAGATGGCGATCTTATCGAACGTATCGAGAACGTCGAGCTTCGTCACCGCGAGTCCAGTGAGACCGTTCACGCGGGCAGCATACCGCACGACCACACCATCAAACCATCCGCACCGTCGCGGACGCCCAGTCGTCGCACCGAATTCGTTGCCGAGGGTTCTCATCCGGGTTCCGAGAGGCTCCTCCAACTCGGTCGGAAGTGGACCATTCCCAACACGCGTTGTATACGCTTTCACGATTCCGAGGGCCGCCTGAATGGCACTCGGCGCAATCCCAACGCCGGAATCAACCCCGCGATGCG
>JANYKY010000108.1 GCA_025357975.1 Gemmatimonadaceae bacterium | reverse complement strand
TCCCAGGTGAAACGGCCGCCGATCTCGAGACCATCAAGGATTCTGTCGCCAGCCTCGAGAAAGTCCGGACCGAGGTGATGATTGCCCTTGAAGAGCGCCCCCAGCCAGCTGCGGCCCTTGTGTGCTAGTGGTGATCCGAACGTGGCTGGCGCCAATCCGATGAGATGGCGAAGCCGGTCGCGCCTGTTGGCATAGGCCGAGAGCCAGGCTCGAATTACCAGCATTCCCGTGGAGTGAACGATTGCGTCGAACGGCTCATCTCCCTCCAGACCCGCCTCCACCCTTAGCGCCCTGTCGAACCCCTCGGCCAAATCCCGAATGGTGACTTCATTGGTGAGTGACCTATAGTTGCATGCGTGAAGGTTTTTTGCGTCGAATCCGCGTCTTACGAGGATTTGTTTCCATGGCTCGAATGCAGCCGCATCGTCGGAGTAGCCGTGAACCAGGACGACGGGATAATTCGGCATTTGGGGTCTCTTGGCACGGGTGAGACTACGCATGTTTATCTTTCTGGAACACTCTTTGTGAGCGGGTATATTAGTACCCAACCGATAAGCACCAACACGTAATCGAGCCGCCGACCCCCGGTTGGATCGGCTGTTTTGCAACGTTCACAACCGTCAGGAGCAAGTCGATGAAAGTTTTTCGCCCGTCGCTTCTCATTCGTATCGCGGCGCTCTCTACTATAGTAGTTGCATCGCCCGCGTACGCTCAGAAGTCGGCGCCCCCCGCTGCCGCAGCCGCCAGCTCAACCTGTGAGATCGACCAGGGAAAGCCGCAAAGTATTGCCCGCGCCACCCTCTCCCTCACGCGCGCTCAGGCGGCAATGAAGAGCGGTGATCCGACGAAGGATCTGAAAGACATCGTAACTCAGCTCACCGCGCCCGGATATAAGAACGAGAACCCCGTCGGCCGCGCGTTTCTTCTTGGCTCAGCATACGTCTTCCTGCTCGATCGCCCTGGCATCGTCGCAGTCATGCCGCGGGGCGCAGTTGGAATCACGACGAACCCAACGGCTCCGATTGATCTTTTTGCAGCGGCAGATTCCGCGATCACCGTCGTCGAGCAAAGCTCACCGGCATGCGCGACCTACATGGCGCCATTCCGCCAGCAAAAGGCATGGCTCACCGTCACCAACGGCGCAATCAACGCACTCAATGCGAACCAGCTCGATTCGGCCGAAGTCTTCGCACGTCGCTCGCTGACGCTCGACCGCAAGTCACCATACGCGTACAGCGTTCTCGCAAGCGTTGCAAAGACTCGCAAGAATTATCCGATGATGCTCGAGTACTCGAAGCAGACGCTCGTTGCCGCGGGCAGCGACAGCAGCTACGCTGATATCCGCGATCGCACCAACTACGACATTGCAGCGACGATGACCCTCCGCGCTCAGGACGCAACAGGAGCCGAAAAGAAGGCATTGGCTCGCGAAGCAATCAACGGATGGCTTCCACTTCTGCTCTCGAGAGACGATGTGCAGGGAACCCAGGCGGTGCAGAACATCGCGAAGATGTACATCGCTGCTGGCGACAGCACGCAGATCGGGAAGATCTACGCGCCGATGATCGCCGAGCCGCAGAATTATTCCGAGGGAGCGCTTCTGCAGGCGGGCGTGCTTGCATCGCAGTTCAAGCGCCCCGATGATGCAGCGCTTCTCTTCAATGGCGTCGTTTCACGCAACCCGTACCAGCGTGATGGATTGAGCAATCTTGCAGCGAGCTATATCCAGGCCGGCGAGAACGATAAGGTCGCTCCGATCATCGACAAGCTCGTCGCACTCGATCCGAACAATCCCGACAACTGGCTGCTTTACGCGTTCAACTACGTTGGGCTCCTCAAGCACACGAAGGATGTAAAGCGCAGCAAGATGTACAACGATTCGCTCGTGTACTACAACAACAAGTCCGAAAAGATGCCGGTGAAGGTTGGATTCACGGAATTCACGCGGAACGCCGAGGGAACGGTGCTGGCCGGCACGATTGAAAACCGCAGTGCCACTCCGAAGTCCTATACTCTTGCAGTCGACTTCCTCGGATCGAAGGGTGAAGTGCTGTTCTCGCAGGTCGCGAACGTTGGTCCCGTCGCACCGAAGGCGAGTCAGGCTTTTTCGATAAAGAGTCCGAAGACCGGCGTCGCAGGTTATCGCTACAAGCCGATTATCTAGAACTTGTTGCATTTTGCAAAAGGGCGCGCCTTGGCAGGCGCGCCTTTTTGTTTTCGGGGACTGCTACGGCAAACGACATTGGACGCAGAGACCGCAGAGAACGCAGAAACGGCAACCGCAACCGCAACAAATTCGGACACAGAGGCCACAGAGCACACAGAGAACGACATTCACCGGTCCGAGCGATCGCGCCAGCTCAATCCAATGGCAAGCATAAATATTTAAGGGTTAACTGCAACGACCTCGCCCTACTACAAAGGCGCAGTTTTAACCGATTCGAAAAAAACTAGCGATGTCGTTCAACCCCAAAAGATGGGGCACCCGTCGCTGCACCATTGCCCCTCGCTTCAAATGACGGCCTGAATGTCGTTCTCTGTGTGTTTCTGTGGTCTCTGTGTCCAAGGCAGTTGCCCTTGTATTTGCAGTTGCAGTTGCTGCTGTACTCGTAGTTGCAGTGGAAGTTTCTGCGATCTCTGCGTTCTCTGCGTCTAATGTCGTTTACAGTTGCACTGCACCATTGCCCCTCGCTTCAAATGACGGCCTGAAT
>JANYKY010000260.1 GCA_025357975.1 Gemmatimonadaceae bacterium | reverse complement strand
CGCAATCGTCCATCACCTCGCGCTTGGGCAGGGAATGACGTTCGAGCAGATTGCGACATTGTTCGACGCCCTGTCGCGCGATCACGTATGTGTCGAGTTTGTTGACATGCACGACCGGATGATCACGAGTGAGCCGGAGTTTTTTCCGGCCTACAATGCGTCAAGAAATCGATTCGGCTGGTACACTCGTGAGAACTTCATCTCTGCGCTGCGGGTGCATTTCGCGTCCGTCGACATTGTGCCTTCGCATCCTGAAAGTCGGACGATGTTGATCTGCTCGCGGCAATAACATTTTCTCAATCACTGAATGAACGTTTCGTACGACGGAATAGAACAATTTCTGCGTGAGGAGGTCGCAACGCTTACAGGCACTGCGATCGAGAGCGTGACGCCTTCGACCGTTCTTGTAGGCGCCAACCGTGTCATGGACTCCGCCGATCTTGTGATGCTATTACTTGCGGCCGAGGATTTCGCGCAGGACCGCATGGGAATGAAGTTCGATTGGACGAGCGACAGTGCAATGTCCGAAGCGCGAAGCACGCTGCGCAGCGTCGAGACGCTCAGCCGTCATCTCTTCTCGCTGCAACCGGCCTGAAAGAGTGGATACCGTCATTGTCACTGGCGCGTCTCGCGGACTTGGACGGTTCTGTGCCGAGCGACTTCATGAAAAAGGCTATCGAGTTATCGGGCTTGGGAGAGGAGCTGACGGTGCAGCCCCATTCGAGATGCGAACTGCCGACGTCACGGATGCCGCGTCAGTCGCAAGCGCGCTGGACGATGTACGCCGCGACGCAAGCGTCTACGCCCTGATCAACTCGGCCGGCATCGCATCGATGAATCTCGTGGTCACAACTCCTCCCGAGACTGTGCGGAGAATTATTGAAACCAATCTCCTTGGGACGATTTTCTGCTGCCAGCAAGTGGCTCCCGCCTTGATGCGGCGAGGCGAAGGCCGGATAATCAACTTCTCGACACTTGGAGTTCCGCTCGGTCTCAAGGGCGAAGCCGTTTATGTCGCATCGAAGGCTGGTGTGGAGGGATTCTCCCGTGCGTTCGCGCGCGAGATGTCCGCACACGGAGTAACCGTTAACACGATAGCGCCGGGCCCGATTGACACCGCGCTCATCGCTAAAGTGCCGAAAGAGAAGATCGATGCCGTGGTAGATCGACAGATCATCCAGCGCCAGGCTTCGCCGTCTGACGTGTGGAACATCGTATCGACGCTGCTGGCTCCCGAGTCGAACATGATTACGGGGGAAACGATCCACGTCGGTGGCGCGTAGTTGCGCATTCTCGAAGAACTCGCGCTCCGTCATGCCGGGAGTCGCGAACCTTTTCTGATCGGCGAGCAGGGGTCCCTTGCATTCACCGACATATCAGGAGCATCAGGAGCCGGCTCTCTCGATCTTAGCCAGATAAAAGCCGGAGATGTGGTTGCGATTGTCGGAGACTTCGACCGCAAGACGCTCGCGACGCTTTTTCTGCTCCTCGATAAGGACGCGATCGTGATGCCCCTCACTGATGGCACCCACGCGGATCACGAGTATTTCTTTAACGCCGGCGGCGTGGACTGGATTATACGGGATGATATCGAGAGTAGGCCGCATGCGTCGCGGAATCCGTTGCTCGACGAGGTGCGTGCGCGCAACCATCCCGGAATAATTTTCTTCTCGTCTGGCACGACCGGGAGGCCGAAGGCGATTCTGCACGACTTCCAGAATTTCCTCGAGCGCTATGCCGTCAGGCGTCCGCCCCTGAGAAGCCTGAACTTTTTGTTATTCGATCACGCTGGCGGCATCAACACGATGCTTCACACCTTGTTCAACGGTGGTGTAGTCGTTGTCCCATCGAGTCGAACACCGGAGGCGATCGCTCAGGAGCTCTCCGAACATCGTGTGGAGCTGCTCCCGGCAACACCAACGTTTCTTCGAATGATGCTGCTTGCGGGTGTGCTCGATGCTGACAAACTCGCCGACCTGCGAATCGTGACGTATGGCACCGAGAGAATGGACCAGGGCACACTCGACCGTCTCTGCGCGACGCTGCCTGCAGTGGATTTTCGGCAGACATATGGTCTATCAGAGCTCGGAGTGTTTCAGGTCAAGTCAAAAGCGCGAGACAGTCTCTGGATGCAAATAGGCGGGAAGGGAATCGAAACGCGAATCGAGAATGACGTACTGGAGATTCGTTCGGATAACAGGATGCTCGGTTACCTCAATGCGCCGTCACCATTTGTAGACGGTTGGTACGACACCGGCGACATAGTGGAACAGGACGGCGACTTCATCAAGGTCGTCGGCCGCGCGAAGGAGATAATCAATGTTGGCGGCCTCAAGATTCTTCCCTCCGAGATCGAGCGGGTGGCGTTGCTCAATCCGGATGTGCTTCGCGCGAAGGCCTTCGGGGTTGCGAATCCGTTGACGGGCCAGCACGTCGAGGTGGTTTGCGAGCCGCGGCCCGGTGCGACGCTCGATCGCCGCGTGTTGATGGCCCATTTTAGGAAGCATCTTCAGAAACAGCTCGCGCCGCACAGGGTTACGATCGGACCGGTGGAGGTGAGTCATCGGTTCAAGCAGCGGTAAGCCCCGTCGGCGAGCGGGAAATCAACGGCGCTTATACGGATCAGAAACGTGGGAACTACGGATCAGGGGCAACTGATTGGTGATGGGGAAGACAACAAACAAAAATAATGATCCCGTCTCAATTTGAACCCGGCCCGCTGCACGAAAACCCCAACCGCTTATACGGATCAGAAACGTGGGAACTGCAGATCAGGGGCAACCGCTTGGTAATCCGGGAACGACAACAAAAAATTATGAATTGCCTCGCTGATTCTCGCTGAGGTCGTTGCCGAAACGCGATATGTGTCCC
>JANYKY010000078.1 GCA_025357975.1 Gemmatimonadaceae bacterium | reverse complement strand
GTCGAACCACACGTACGTAGTCTGCGTCTCACCGCTTCCCGATTGGCGCGGAAACGGAACACCCCACGAGAAGCGCGAGCGACTGGCTGAGATGTCGTCGAGCCCCTGATCGAGAAGAGCAAGCATCTCGTTGCGACGACTCCGGGGGCCGAGGAAATCAGTTCCGGAGATGAGTTTTCGTAGTTGATCAGAGTAAGCGGAAAGCCTGAAAAACCAGTTCTTTTCCGCAACCCACTGCAATGTCCGGGTCGGGTGCAGAATGCACTTGCCCTGGATGATCTCGTTATCCTGCTTGAAGGATTCGCATCCGACGCAATACCAACCTTCGTATTCCTTCTCGTAGAAATCACCGGGCGAGTTCTGAAAAATGGCCTCGATCAGGGCGGCTACGCCGACGCGATGACTTTGCTCGGTTGTCCTGATGAACTGATCGTTTGAAATGGCCAGGCGACTCCACATGCGCTGAAAACGCCGGGCGATCTCATCCACCAACTGCTGCGGATCAACTCCCCGGTCCAACGCTTCAGATGCCACCTTCTGGCCGTGCTCATCCATGCCGATGAGAAAATGGACATGGTCTCCGCACATGCGCCGGTATCGGGCGATCGCATCTGCACCAATCTTTTCGAACGCGTGTCCGAGATGCGGATCCCCGTTGGAGTAGTCGATTGCGGTGGTGATGTAGAACCGGCCCATCGACTAGGTGTCACCCGGTTCGGTGCCGCGCCCGCGCCGGCCGCCGCGTCGTCCACGTCGTCGGCGAGCTCCGGACTCGTCGCGGTCGCCAGCCCTCGCCGATGACTCGTCGCCTGCATCGAGCTCCGCAGGCTGATCCGGATCTGCCGCAGCCTCCGGTCGAGCCTCCGATACAACCTCCTGTCTCGACAAGGAAACCTCGTGCTCGGCTGTATACATGAGCTCGGGGGACACGTCGAATCCATTGTCCCCCGTATCGATGTCAGCCGCCGCGGCGATGTCGTTCATATAACTCTCTACCGTTCCACCGGCGACCGCAGCCATCTCCCGGTTGAACTCGGCCAGCGGGACAACTCGCGTCTCGCCTTCCGCCGTTCTCAACGTCAGCCGCTCATGAAAAATATCGATCGTCATGAGTTTTTCTTCGCCCTTGGCGGTGACGAGAATCTTTCCTTCCTTGGGAAATCTTTTTCTGCTCTGCACGTAGAAGTCGTGCTCATAACGCAGGCAACACATCAGCCGCCCGCATGCGCCGGAGATTTGCGCGGGATTCAACGAAAGTCGCTGATCCTTGGCCACACCGAGATTTACAGGCCGCAGCTCCGGCAACCATGCTGCTGAGCAGTATTGCCGGCCGCAACGTCCGATTCCGTCGAGCCGTTTCGCCTCATCTCGGACGCCAATCTGCTTTAGCTCGATGCGCGTGCGAAACAGCGACGCGAGATCGCGCACGAGATTCCTGAAGTCGACGCGCTTTTCAGCAGTGAAATAGAAAGTCAGTTTTTTCCTGTCCCATTGCCAGTCGGCGTCGGTGAGTTTCATCGCAAGCCCGTTTGCGTGAACTCTTTCCATCGCCTTTCTGCGGCAGTCTTCGTTGAGCTCTTTCAGCTCGACGGCATCTGCCTGATCTTTTCCTGTGGCGGACCGAAGCGCCTTGCGGGTTGGCGCGGAAGTACCACAGCCGTGCGCGCATCCGCCATTTCGCAGCTGGGCGAGCTCGCCGAGTGAATGGACGATTCCGAGATCCTCGCCGCGGTCAGCGTCGACGATGATCGCCGACTTCAGCGCTGGCGGCTCCGGATAATCCCACAAGAAGAATTCCTTGCGGTTTCCCCTGAATGCGACTTCGACTAAATGGGACAAGGATCGCTCGAGTTCACTCTGTCCACTGGCCCAATCTCAGGAACTTCTGCCGCCGCCGGCGCACTAATTTTTCCGGGCGGAATTTTCTCAGCTCCTCGAGATGCCGGTTGAGTGTTTCCCCAAGAACTTTCGCCGCGGCCACGTGATCGGTATGCGCGCCGCCTGGCGGCTCGGGAATGATTTCGTCGATTACCCGCAGCTCAAAGAGATCTGGTGCGGTAACGCGGAGAGCGGTCGCGGCCTTGTCACGCATCTCCGGACTCTTTCCGTCCTTCCACAGAATAGTAGCGCAACCCTCGACGCTGATCACGGAATAGACTGCGTTCTCCATCATGAG
>JANYKY010000076.1 GCA_025357975.1 Gemmatimonadaceae bacterium | reverse complement strand
GGACCTTGTCGCCATCGGCCACTCCCGCGGCACCGGTGCCGGGGGCGGCGGGAATCGTGTTACCGAGGAACGTCTTCGATCCGAAGTCATGTCCAGTCGGATCGAAATTGAAGTCGCCTTTTCCCTTGATCGTCCATCCGCTCAGGCAACGCGCAACCTCGCCAACGTCGGTTTGAGTATATCCCGCATCCACTCCCAGCGTGTGCAGCTCCATCAGCTCACGGGCGTAGTTCTGATTGACGTTCGGAAACCGGCTCGTGTTGTTGTTCAGGTAGACCAGCATCGCCGCACTGTGAGCGCTCGCACGCAGCATGTCGGGAAAATTCCCGAGAGCATTCTTTCTGATGACTTCGCGGTCGTCCAGCGTCTTCAGATATCCGACATTGGCGAAATCGATATTGAAATGATCGGTCCACAGCTCGACCATGCGCTGGAATAACTGCCGCTTGGAAAAGGCCGCCCGAAACAGAGTGGCTTCCTGGAGCTGCTTCTGTACCGCACTGGAATCGAGCAGGTAGAGATCGGTTCCCTGCATCGCGATTTGCGGATACGTCGTGGCCACGAAAGCATCGACAGCACTGTCGTCGATCGCCGACGGATTGAGGTGATACTCCAGATAGCCGCTGAAACCTTTCGTCCGCGCGAGCGTGGCCTCGTCCGAGGTAAGCCCCATCGTCAGCCGGCGCGCGAGGCGGATCGCGGGGCTCCCCCACGCTTCGCTGTCGGTCGCCGGCGGTGGCGCAAGATCAGGCGGAGCAAGCACCGGATCGCCAGTGGCATCCCGCGGGACGCCTCTCGTGACAATTCCAAATGCGGATGCGGTTGCCGCCGCTGCAGCAGCGCCGGCAATCAGAAATCCGCGGCGGCTGGATGGCGAGGAGATCTGCACTGGTGGTCCCACAGGCTCGGCTTTGACAACCGGCCGGTCATCAGGTGGGACCTCGGTTTCCACTGGTGAAATCACGTCGTTTCTCCTCGTTTGCCGCATGAGTGCACCGATTAGACGCCGCGAATGTTCCAATGTTAGGGGACGGAGCCCTCAGTTACCGGAACATACACACGAATCTCGAAAACGGGAAACAGATTTTTATCCGCTCCCGAAGTCGGCGTCCTCATCTGCGCCCCCGGGCTTTCCATCTCGACCGAGAGTCTGCAGATCGAACCCCGTTCTGTCCTTGTCGCCAGGACTCTTATACAGGTATGGCCGCCCCCACGGATCGAACGGCACCGCCTTTTTCAGATAGGGGCCACGCCAATTGCGGGCTTCCGGAACTCCTACCGGACGTGTCCTCAGTGCCTCGAGGCCCTGCTGCGTACTCGGATAAACGCCGTTATCGAGCCTGTAATTTTCGAGCGCCACCCCGAGCAACTCTATTTGAGTTTTCGCCGTGGTGATCTTCGCGTCGGATACGCGCCCGAGGATTTGCGGTGCAACCAGCCCCGCCAGAAGGCCGATAACGATCAAAACAACAATCAGCTCGATCAGCGTCAAACCGCGCCGAAGGCGGCGCTTTCCACGCGTCTTCATCCGAATTCCTCAGAGTACACGAGCATTTACGCTGTAGATGGCCTGCAGCATCGCCAGTGCAACGAACCCCACAAGCACCCCAAACACGACGATGAGGACTGGCTCCAGAAGACTGATCAACGTTCTCAGCCGCCTTGCGACGTCTCGATCATAGTTGTCAGCAGCACGCAAACTGAGCTCCGCGAGGCGACCACTCTCTTCTCCAGCTGACAGGAGTTGCACCGCGAGGGCAGGGAGAATACCCTCGAGTTCAGGGGACAGGCGCCGCCCATGACTCACCGCTTCCGCCGCAAGCTGGAGTTGCATTCCCATGAATTGGTTCGTGACTGCGGACCGGGCGATCCGCAGGGAGGAAAGAATACCGACACCGCTTAGCTGCAAAAGTCCGATTGTGCGGGTAAAGCGCGCGGTCGTGTAGTTCCGCTCGAGGTCACCGGTGATTGGAATGGCGAGCCGCGCTCGATGCCATGCAACAGCGTTCTCGGGGTTCTCTAACCAGCGGCGTACCGCATAGGCGATGCCCCCCGCACACACGACGAATAGCCACCACCACTTCGCCACTGCACCACTCAACGCTAGCAGAATTCTCGTAGAAACGGGAAGAGTTCCGCCGACTTCACCAAGCATCTCCACAAACCTGGGAATGACAAAAAGTAGAATTACAGTCACTCCCATCGTTGCCACGATCGCCATGAGGGCAGGATAAAGAAGCGCGGATCTGATTTTTCCCCTGAGCTCGGACCCTTCGTCCAGACTGTCCGCCAGCCGAGCGAGCACTTG
>JANYKY010000062.1 GCA_025357975.1 Gemmatimonadaceae bacterium | reverse complement strand
GATTCCAGCTCTGGGGCAGCTATGCCAGCAGCTTGGATACTCGGACAACGAAATAGATGAAAAGATTAACTCTGCCGTACGCTATTTCATTGATGGACCGCGCCGCCCGTCTGCCGCGGACACCGTCTAACACTCGCTGATGCTGACAAGCGATCTATTGTGTGCTCGCTTCGCTCGCTCTTATTTAATTCGCTTGCGGCATAGCTTCAGGCATTAGGCCTCGCGCATAATCTTCGACACGCAAAATGGCGGAAAAGCTTCCTAAGCACATGTCGGGGCTGCACTTGCCACACTCCTTAGCTTGTGATCCTATGGGCACCACCCGCCTCCGCTTCCGTGCCCTCTTGGGGCTGAGTGTCACTCTGTCGCTAACCGGCACGCTCGCCGCCATGTAAAGAAGTGGAGGTTCATTGAAACCAGCTCAGTCCTTTCAACCACCAGAGTTTGAGGACTTTTTCAGGACTTTTATACGAAACGGCCACCGAACATTGGTGGCCGTTATTTCGTAACTGCGTGATCTCAAAGATGTTATAAAATGGCCAGGGGCAGAATCGAACTGCCGACACGCGGATTTTCAGTCCGCTGCTCTACCAACTGAGCTACCTGGCCGGTGCTGCAACGCCCTCAACGACGCGGTTCGCAATGTAATTCTACCCGCTGGACGCTGGAACCCCTGCCGCCCTGCACACCTAGTTCGGAATGACTCCTGCGATGTCCCTTGAGAACGCCGGGATGTTTACTGCGTCCACTCAACCAACAGCTCGATGGAGACTCGATGAGCAAGCTGCTTCGTGGCATGGCCGCCGGCTACGGCGCGAGGAAAATGACCGGTGGATGCGGATGCTCCGGCATTATCGTCTTCATCATCCTCTGGTGGCTCCTCGGCCACTTCGGAATCTTCAAGTAGGATAAGTAGGAAGGGATCGTGTACTTGGGCCTCGGTCCGAGTCCACAATCAGATCTATCTAGCTCCATACGTGGCTGTAATAACTGACTTTATTCCTCCTCGCAGATTGAAGTCTCCAACGACTTTCATCCATTTTGGCTTTGACGCTGCAGCAAGATCGTCGAGAATCCGGTTGACTGCGCGCTCATAAAAGATTCCGTCGTTACGAAAGCTCCACAGATAAAGCTTGAGGCTCTTGAGCTCGAGGCACAGCTCAGCCGGTACGTAGGTAATCCTGATGATGCCAAAGTCGGGGGCACCGCCAGTCAGCTGCGCGAGCTCCTCTGCGTCACTCTCGATTCCGCCAAGCGGGCAGAGTGACGTGAACTCATTGCAGTCCATGTGAATCTCGTAATCGCGATCCGAATACGGATTGGCGAATGTTTCTAAAATCTCTGGGCGGGGCATCCCGAACAATGCACAATTCGGAATGTCGATTCAATCAACCGCAGCCAATCACTGCGGATCGGATCCCCTCAACTTCCGTGACATCTCTTCGAGGATCTGAAGCTCTTCGCTGGTAAGACTTTCGATTCCGTGATTCGAGATCTTGTCCAGCACGAGATCGAGCCGTTCTCCGGACGTGGATGTTGAATCGGTAGTCGCTTTGGGGATGGGCGCAGGACGAGCCGGCCGGGCAATCACCGCATTGCTCTTGGCAACTACATCGTCGATTCCATCAGCGCGGTCTCCTCGCTCACGACGCGGTCGCACTCGTGGAACTGCACGAAATGCATCCTCGGGCTCATCGGGAACGGGGGACACCCAGCGACGAAAATTGTCGAGTCCACCAAACGCAGAGACACGCAGATAAACCCACCCGAATGCGAGACCACCCAGATGCGCAAACCAGCCGATCCCCGAGCCACTCTTGTTCGATGCAATACCCATCGCAAGGTTGACGAGAACCAACCACACTACGAGCCAGCGTGTTTTCATCGGGATCACGCCGAAGAGATAAACCTCTTCGTCAGGCCATCTGAGAGCGTACGCCAGCAGTACGCCCATTACCGCAGCCGATGCTCCTACAAGCCCGACATCACTCTTGAGCAGCAGATGTGCAACCGCCCCTCCGAGGCCGCACCACAGATAGAAATACGTGAAGCTCTTTGCTCCCCATAGATGTTCGATCCGCGGCCCGAACATCCACAACGACAACATGTTGAAGCCGATGTGCCACAGGCCCGCATGAACGAACATGTACGTGACGACTGTCCACCATGCCGCGGGGAAACTGTCAGGTTGGAGGCCAAGGAGGTTGAACACACTCTGGCCACCAAAAAGCGTCACCTGCAGGAAATAAACGCCGACGTTCGCCGCGATCAGCCACTGAACCGCCGGCGTCATTTTTGGTTGCGACTGCGAATCGTACATCACGTCGGACATAAGAGCCTGCTACAGCAAGGGGTGCTTTGCTACACTACTCTATAACACAGACCACGCCCGGCGGTTCCTCATTTCTCCGCCAGACGGACTATCTCCTCACACAATTCCGGAAACGCGAGGCCCATCGCCGCCGCTCCCTGTGGAATAAGACTAAGCTCGGTCATCCCAGGCAACGTGTTCGCTTCGAGACAATAAAATGATCCGCCGAGTCCTTTATCATCATCGGGTAACGACAGCCGAAAATCAATCCGTGCATAACCGCGAAGTTTGAGCGACTTGAACGCGGCTTCCGCCTGCGCTTGCACTTCACGCGTCTGTTCGGCGGATAGATCAGCCGGAAATTCTTCTTCCGCCATGCCCGCCGTGTACTTGCACTCATAATCGTAGATCTCGTGAACCGGCTTGATCTCGCCGACCGGCAATGCGCGACTCCCAAGAATCCCAACGGTGAGCTCACGTCCCGCGATGAATTTCTCGATCATCACCTCGTCATCATAGCGCCAGGCCTCTTCGATCGCAGCCTGAAGTTTTTCTTTCTCCTTCACCACGCTCAGGCCTACGGTTGACCCCTGCTTCGACGGTTTGACAACGACTGGAAAGCCAAGCGTGCTCTCAACTTCCTCGGCAGAAGCTGGCGCCATCAACCAGTCAGCTGTCCCGACTCCTGCGCTTCTGAACAGCTTCTTCGAGAGATCTTTATCCATCGCCAGCGCACTCGAGAGATGTCCGCTTCCAGTGTATTTAACGTGCGCCATGTCGAGCAAGGCCTGGAGTGTGCCGTCCTCTCCCTGTCCGCCATGCAGCGCCAGAAAAACGACATCAGCGCCGGCAATTTCCGGAAGCCGTTCGAGCTCGGGTACGAAAGATCCTCCGGTAGATCCGGCCAGCGATTCGAGCGAAGGTGGCTCAACTCCGACGGCACTCGACGCGAGTCGCTTTTCTTCGGCGGCGTCGATCAACCCTCGTGATGGATCGAACGCTGTTACGTCGTGACCCTTCGATCGCAACGCCATCACGATGCGAATTCCCGATGCGAGCGACACGTTGCGCTCGGCGGACGATCCACCCATCAACACAGTGATTTTCAATTTCTTACCGGCTCATCATGAAGTGGAGCATATCCGATCGTGTTACGATGCCCTTGACCTCGCCGTTGTGTCTCACGAGGACCGCCGGATTCGCCTTCGACAGCAGCTTCACGACACTGTCCACCGGCTGCTCCCCGGAAATCACCGGGAACGGAGAGTCCATCACTTCGCTCAAAGTGGCATCGAGGAGTTTCGGGTTTTCGAGCGCCTTCTGCGAAAGAGACGAGTCGGTCACCGAGCCAACACAGTTTCCGTCTTCCATCACCGGCAGCTGAGAGACGTCATGGAGTGACATGAGGCCAAGTGCCTGTCTCACTGTTGCACCCGGTGTTGTTCCAACAACTCCTGGTGTTTCACTTTCTTTCATCCCCAGTACCTGGCTCAGCGTTACGCGCGAGGAATCGAGCATCTGGTTCTCGCGCATCCACTCATCGTTGTAGACTTTCGACAGATATCGCTCGCCGGTGTCGCAGAGAACGGTCACGATGAAAGCGTTGGGATCATCGACTTCACGTGCGACCCTGAGCGCGACCTGCGCAATCAGGCCGGACGAGCCGCCGACAAAAAGTCCTTCTTCGCGCGTAAGCCGGCGCGCCATCGCAAATGCGTCCTTGTCGGCGACAGTCTGGAAATCGTCGATCACGCTCATGTCGAGCGTTCCAGGAATCTTATCCTGGCCAATTCCTTCGACTTTGTACGGAACGCCCTCGTGAACTGTCTTCCCGTCACTGCGCCAGTAGTCGGCGAGAATCGACCCTACAGGATCCCCGGCAATGATCCTGATGCGGGGGTTTTTCTCCTTGAGATAACGGCCTACCCCGGTAATAGTGCCGCCAGTGCCTGCCGCTGCAACGAAGTGAGTGATTTTCCCTTCTGTCTGCTCCCAGAGCTCGGGCCCCGTGAACTCATAGTGAGCCTGCGGGTTCGCTTCATTGTAAAACTGGTCAGCGAGTATGGAATTCGGCGTTTCCTTCGCAATTCGCTTCGCCATCATCACGTAACTATCCGGATGGTCCGGTGGCACCGCCGTGGGAGTAATGATCACCTCGGCCCCAAACGCCTTCAGCAACCGCACCTTCTCCTGCGACATTTTGTCCGGCATCGTGAAGATGCATTTATAGCCGCGCAACGCTGCAACGATCGCAAGCGCAGTCCCCGTATTACCGCTTGTGCCTTCGACGATTGTACCGCCACTCCGGAGGCGCCCTTCGCGCTCCGCACGTTCGATTATCGGGAGGGCGATCCTGTCCTTGATCGAACCGCCAGGATTGAAAAATTCGGCTTTTGCATAGAGCGGCGTTCGAATGCCGCGGGTCACGGAGTTCAGCCGAATCAGGGGCGTCCAGCCGATTGTCTCTACGACATTATCGTACGGACGCCGGTTGCGCTCGACCTCCGCCATCAGTGACTCGTGCCGGCCGGTTGTGCTCCAATTCCGGTTTTTTTTAGTATCGTGTCGCCAGAAAGCGGCGGGGCGTCCGGATGACGAAAATAAACTGGAAAGAGAATTGAAACCGGCACCGGCTGATCGTGCGTCTTCGCCGGGACAAATCGCAGTTCGGTAGATCCTTTCACAGCTGCTGAATCGAGTTGAGGATAGCCAGAGCTTTCCGCCACGTGGGTCGACTCGCTGACAATTGTCCCTTCCTTGTCGATGAATACGCGCAGCATCACGTTCGCCTGAACCTTCTTGGCGTAAAGCGAGGCGGGGTACCTGAAAGGAAGATCCTTGTTGAGCATCACCGGCAGCACATCGGGTCGCGGGCCGACACCCGGGTAATTCTTGTCGCCAGTGCCGTCCTTCTTCTGGCATGCAGTGATCGCTATTGCGACCAACGCAGCCATGATTACGCTTGATTTCATCGACATCACGGTAATCTACCCCTGCCTTGCATGGCTAACGAGACGATTCACGAGCGTCAGTGCCTCAAGTGGTGTCATGGTATCAGGATCGATTTGTTTGAGCTCATCGACGATCGGATGTGTTTGAGAGAACAGGCCAAGCTGTTCCTTGTGTGAAGTTTTGACGGCACCGGGCGCTCTTTCACCAGGGTCGCGAATGCCAGCTCTTCGGCCTTTATCAAGTGCTGACACAATCTGCTCACCCTCGAACACCGCAAGCAATTTTCTCGCCCGGTCGAGCACCGCGACAGGAAGCCCGGCGAGTCGCCCCACCTCGATTCCATAAGAGCGGTCAGCACCGCCCGGAACCAGCCGATGAAGAAATAGCACCCGATCTCCTGCTTCTTTCACTTCGACACTATAGTTACAAGCTGCTACTAATTCATCAGTGAGCTGGGTCAGCTCGTGATAGTGCGTTGCAAACACCGTTTTGCACTTTATCTGGTCGTGCAGATACTCACTTACTGACCACGCAATCGACACTCCGTCGTAGGTCGAAGTGCCGCGTCCGATTTCGTCCAGCAACACCAGGCTCTTGCTCGTTGCTGTATGCAGAATCGCGCTCGTCTCGGACATCTCCACCATGAATGTTGACTGTCCGCGAACGAGATTGTCACTCGCTCCCACGCGGGTAAACAGCCTGTCTACCACACCGATGCGCGCGACCGCCGCCGGTACAAAACTTCCGATCTGCGCCATCAGGACTATCAGTCCGATTTGCCTCAGAATTGTGGACTTGCCCGACATATTCGGACCCGTCAGGATGATCATTCGCGCATCCTCTGGAAGCCGAACGTCGTTGGGAATGAACTTCTCGCGTGCCATCATTCTCTCTACTACTGGATGCCGGCCAGCCGTGATCTCCAGATCGAAACCCTCAGTGACCTGCGGCCTTACATAGCCTTCTCTCTCTGCCACATCCGCCAGGGTCGACAGAACATCTAGCTCTGCTGCAATCTGCGAGATGCATTGCAGCCGCCGAACATGGGCACCGATTCTCTTTCGCAACGCATCGAACAGCTCGCGCTCGCGCTCCTCGATCCTTTCCGCCGCTGTCAGAACCTTCTCTTCATACTTCTTCAACGCTGGCGTCACATAACGCTCGGCGCCGGTCAGCGTTTGCCTGCGCTGATAGTCCGTTGGAACCAGATGCGAATTGCTGTTCGTGATCTCGATGAAATAACCGAACACGCGGTTGTATCCGACCTTGAGGGAATTGATGCCCGTGCGGGCACGCTCATCCATCTGGATTCTTGCGATCGCATCCTTTCCACCATCGCGCAGTGAACGCCACTCATCGAGCGAGCTGTCGATCCCGTCCCTGATGCAGCTTTCATCACCCATCGCGAGCGGAGGCCGCTCAACTATCGTGTCGATAATGTCAGTAGCCATATCGGCACAGCCATCCCATTTCGTCATGAGCGTGGATAGCGGCCCAAAACCGGGCGAATGCTTTTCAACAAGCGTCTCGAGCGCTGCATGCACCTGCGGCAGCTGCGATATGGAATCGCCCAACGCCCTTAGATCACGCGGTGTTCCCCTGCCGGCAGCCGCCTTGCTCGCAAGACGTTCGACATCACGCACACCGTCGAGCGATTCTCGAACTGCTTCGCGGGCTATTGGATCGCCAGCGAACAACTCGACCGAATCGAGGCGGGCATTGATTGCTTCGACGTTGGTGAGCGGAGTCAGTATCCACTGATGAAGAAGTCGTGAGCCCATCGGCGTCAACGTTCTGTCGAGAACTGAAGACAGTGTGCCGCCAGTGTCGCCACCGCGAAGTGATTCGGTGAGCTCGAGATTTCGTCGGGTCATTTCGTCGAGAGGCATCGTTCCACCGGGCCTCTCAACCACCGGTCTCGCAAGATGAGGCACCCCGCCGGGCTGAAGCTCGTGCATATAGCGCATGAGTGCGCCTGCTGCTCCCAGTGCGGGTAAGTCAGCATCGCCCAGCCCAAGCCCTTCCACTGAAGCGACGCCGAAGTGGCGTGCGATGTCGCTCGATGCAAGCGCTGGATCGAACTCCCACGCTTCGCGCTCCGTAACGAGCGCACCTTCATCGCGACTTTGATCCGTCAGCTTGAATGCAGGCTCGACACTGCGCGCAACAAGAATTTCTCGCGGAGCAAGACGCGACAGCACGGCTTCGGTGTCACCCGCCAATGATATGACGAGGCGGAACTCACCAGTCGAGAGATCAGCGGCGGCAATTCCAACGAGATCACCAGACGGAAAGATCGCACAGAGAAAATTGTTTCTCGCGCGATCGAGCATGTCATCCGCAAATGAAGCACCAGGCGTGATTGTCTCGACGACCTCACGGCGGACAATTCCCTTCGCCTGTTTCGGATCCTCGATCTGTTCGCAGATCG
>JANYKY010000518.1 GCA_025357975.1 Gemmatimonadaceae bacterium | reverse complement strand
CGATCAACGCGTGATTTTCGCGTGTGCTGACGAACGCCAGCCTGTCTCCCGTTGGCGACCAGCGTGGCCCGCCGTTTTTCCCCCAAGCCTTGATCATCAACTCGGCGTCGTGATCACTTGGCTTGGGCCCGCCGTGGTGAGCGGTGTGCACGCTGTAGATCTGTCCTTCCTTTACAAAAACCACGGTGCGACCGTCGGGGGACATCGTCGGCTCGCCGCCCTCTGCGAGGCGCCACGCACCAACGCCATCAGTGCGCGCGGTCCAGATGTCGCGCTCGGCCCCGAGTGCGAGGTTGTTTGGATTCGCGATCCAACCTTCACGGTTGGGTTCGCTGCCTCGCACGAAAACCACTGTCGAACCGTCGTCTGAGATGCTCAGGTCGGTGAGAACGGTCCCGTCGTCGTCCAGAAATTTCGTGAGCCGTACCGGGCGAAAATCGGGCGCAGCAGCCGTGTAGATATTGCGCAGGCCTCGGTCGTAAACGATCCAGGCGATGCGATCAGTCTTCTTTGCGGAGACGAGCTCGGAAGGATATGCAGGACTGAGGAATTGCGCGATCGTCGGTTTGGTTTGCGCTGCCGATGGAACGCTTGCAACAGTGACGAATGCCGCGACATTTGCGGCGCGAGTCATGTAGCGACGCACGATATTCATCTTAGACCTCTCCAGGGGACTCGACTGTCGAAGCAACGGGCGCGGCCCGGCGGCGAGCGCGCCAAATGTAAAACGCCGGCGTTCCGAGTAAGACTCCAGCGAGCCCGACCACTCCGCGAATCGGTTGCGCGATAAGCGTGTTCAACACCAGCGCAGCCGCCGATGCGACGAACAAAGCCGGTGTTATAGGATATCCTGGCGTGCGAAATGGACGGATCGCGTCTGGTTGCTTGCGCCGGTAAACAAAAACCGCCATCGCGCCGAGCCCATAGAAGATCCAGCCGGCAAAGACTACGTAGGTCAGGAGCTGCTCGAAGGTTCCCGTGAGCGCAAGAATTGCCGACCATATTGCCAGCGCGATGATTGCGAAAGCCGGCGTTCCATACCGGGGGTGCACGCGTGCGAGCCGCTCGAAGAACACACCGTCACGCGCCATCGCGAAATACATGCGCGGGGCCGTGAGGGTGATCCCGTTCGCTGCGCTGAAGATGGAGATCAACACCAGCACGCTGATAACAATGCCGGAGGTCGGCCCCAATACGGCACGACTCGCGTCCGCGGCAATGTGATCACTGCTCGATGCAGCCGCCGGACCGAGTGCTGCAAGGTATCCAAGATTCGCGAGCAGGTAGAGAACGATCAGGGCGAACGTTGCGACTGCAATCGCGCGCGGAAAAACGCGCTGGGGATCGCGTGTCTCTCCAGCCGAGAAAGTGACGTACTGCCAGCCTTCATACGCCCACAACACGCCGATCATTGCGATGCCGATTCCCGGAAGGAGCGACATCGTCGTAACTGGCAGCGGTATCGGTGCCCCGGTTTTCGCGCCATGGCCAAGCGCGAGCATCGCCACACTCAGTGCGAGCAATCCCAGCACCTTTGCGCCAGTGGTCCAATTCTGCATCGTCGCGCTGCGACGCGTACCCAACACGTTCACAACCGCAATGATGACTATCAGGAGCAACGACACGCTTTTCGCGCCGACCGGGCTGAGCGGTATGATCTGACCGAGGTACCCTGAAAAAGCGACGGCAAGTGTGGCGACCGATCCGCTGGAGATCACGACAAAGCTTGCCCAACCATATAGAAAGGCCGGCAGAGGTCCGAATGCGTCGCGTATGTACGTGTAGAGACCGCCTGCATCCGGCTTCATTGCGCCGAGCTCGGCGTACGTGAACGCCCCGAGAAGTGAGAGCACGCCGGCAATCGCCCAGATGGAAAGCGCCAATCCCACCCTTCCCTGCGTCTCGCGAAGCACCACACCTGGCACAAGAAAAATTCCGGAGCCGATCACCGTTCCAAGTGTGACCATCACCAGATCGGTGAATCCGAGGGTTCTCCGGAGATCCGACGGTGTAGCCGTCATCGCCGCACGCCCGCGAGAGCGGCCGATGCAATTCGCGCCGACTCGGCCAATACAGATGCTCCAACGGCGATCGCATCTTCTGCAACGTCGAACTCAGGCGAATGCGCTGGAATGAACTTTTCTCCTTCCCGCCTCGCGCCGATCCGCAGAAAGCATCCGCGAATTCTCTGCAGATACCAGGCAAAATCTTCCGCGGCCATGTTAGCGGTGCCGAGTGGAACTACAGCATTCTCGCCAAGCGAAGAGCGCACCGCTTCGGCGGCCCAGCTCGCTGCATCCGCACTGTTGATAACCGGGGGCACCCCGTCATCGATCTCAACGTGAGCCTCGAGCCCATGCGCTAACGCGATGTGCTTCGCTATCGTCCGTAGCCCGGTTTGCAGCGTCGCGCGCGTCTCGACATCGGCCGCGCGGAGTGTGCCCCGTAGCACCGCACGGTCCGGGATGATGTTCGGTGCCGTGCCGGCGTTGATAACACCAATTGTCAGTACCGCCGGTGACGCCGGATTTACGCGACGGGACACAACGGTCTGCAAGGCCGTTACGAGCGCAGCCGCGCCCACGATCGGATCAGCAGACTCGTGTGGACGTGCCGCGTGCGCCCCGCGACCAATCAGCTCGATTTCGAAGGTATCGGCCGATGCCGCCAACGGACCGGGTTGCGCTACGACCTTGCCGATTGTGAACCGACGATCGACATGAGCGCCGAAGATCGCCTGAACCCTGCTTAGAGCTCCGCTTTCCATCAGAGCTCGCGCTCCTTTTCCGATCTCTTCCGCGGGTTGCAGCACGATGAGCACATCACCTTCGGCCGGCTCGGCCATCAACAGCGCCGCGGCGCCGACGGTCCAGGTAGCATGCACATCGTGTCCGCACGCGTGCATGACTCCAGGGTTGACGGATTCGAATTCAAGTCCGGTCGCTTCCTGAATGGGCAGCGCGTCGATGTCACCGCGAATGGCAACAATCGGCACGCTTGAATTGCGTCCGGGGACCCGCGCGACAACTCCAGTACCGGCCACGCGAGTGATGTCGGTCAGGCCGAGCTTCTCGAGAAAGTCAGCCAGCACCGAGGCTGATCTCTCTTCGTGGAAAGACAGCTCGGGATGTTGATGGAGATCACGGCGAAGTGCGATCAGCCGATCGTTCAGATCAGGCGACACGCGTAACCCGTGGCGCGTCGATGGTCGCTTGGATTGCAATATTGGCGAGCTGCTCACCGTCAAGCCGCGTCAACCGTTGCGGCGTTGAGCACTTCACTGCGTCTGGTAATTGATTCGATACGCTCCGCGTCGACGCGCACGCCAATGCCGTTTTCACTTCGCGGCACGGTGACCATCCCTTCGGCGTCCATCGTCCACTCGGGCGAAACAATATCCTGCGCCCAGTATCGCGCGCTCGGACTCAAATCCCCAGGCAGAGAAAAGTTCGGTAGCGATGCCAACGCGACATTGTAGGCGCGACCTACTCCACTCTCGAGCATACCGCCACACCACACCGGAATTCCGGCATCGCGGCAGATGTCGTGAATGCCAATGGACGCCGCGAACCCGCCAACGCGCCCCGGCTTGATGTTGATGATCTGGCCGCTCCTGAGCGCGATCATGTCCCGGGCGCGATCGATTGTCGTGATCGACTCGTCGAGACAGATCGGTGTTGTCATCTGGCGTTGCAGCTCTGCCAGCTGAATGAGATCGTCGGCGCCGAGCGGCTGTTCGAGCATGATGAGCGAGAACTCGTCGAGGAGACGCAGATGGCTCGCGTCGGCGATGGTATACGCGGCATTGGCGTCGACCATTACTTCTATATCCGGCCCGAGCGCCGCGCGAACGGCGCGCACGAACTCGACATCCTGGCGGGGCTGGATTTTGAGCTTGATCTTTCGGTATCCCGCTGCAACGGCAGCTTCAGCGCGCTGCACGAGCAACGGCGGCTCCTTCTGGATTCCGAGCGAGATGCCAGTCGGCACGCGCTCGCGTGTTCCGCCGAGGAGCACTGACAGGGGAAGCTCGCGAATTGTGGCTTCGAGCCCCCAGCAACCCATTTCGAGAGCGGCCTTGGCCATGTTGTGGCCACGGATATTCTCCGCCAGCACAGCATGAATTTCGGCGGCGCTCGTGAACTTACGGCCAAGCACGCGGGGAGCGAGCCATTCGCGAATGGCGAGCCACGCGGTGTCGATCGTTTCCGGAGTGTAGTTGGGCAGTGCCTGCGCGACACACTCTGACCAGGTCGATGCGCCATCCCTGTCCGTCAATTCGAGCAGGAGAATACGGCGCTCCAGCTCGATACCCGAGGAAATTCGGAACGGCTCCTTGAGCTCCAACCGGATTTCGCGAAGTGTGATACGGTCGATGCAGAACATGTGGTGGGATGAAGGAATCGACTCGAAGCGGGGCTACCGCGCCGTAACCGGCGCTGGAAGAGTGTAATACCAATATGTCGCAATGGATAGACCAGTTCGGTATACCAGATTTCACCGTCTGGCTGGCCGCCAGTTCAATGGGCCAGCGACAATTTGCCTCGACACGAAGTGCCCGCCGCTTGCCCGGCATCGGCTGACCAGCAGAGCTACATTTGTCGGATGGCTCCCCTGAAATCGTCAACGCCAGCGAAAAAAAAGTCCGGATTGGTGACCCCGGGCAGCCCCCGCACCCGCCCATTGGCGCCTGATCTTCCAGACAACGTCACGCGCGTTTACAGGGAGCTGCGGACGTTGATCGTTTCCGGGGAGTTACCTGCCGGGTCCCGCATCGCCGAACGCGCAGTGGTGAAGCGAATGGGATTGAGCCGCACGCCAGTGCGGAGCGCGCTGCACCGACTGCAGCAGGAGGGATTCGTCGATTCTGTGGGACGCGCGGGCGACCAGCGCCTCATTGTGACGCCTTTAACGCAGGATGACGGGCGCGAGGTGTTTCTCATCGTCGGTCATCTAGAGGGGCTTGCCGCCCGCGAGGCAGCTTCGCTCAAGCGTGATCGGCGCACCGAAATCGCGCGGCGCCTTCGCGACCTCAACCGCTCGCTGGCGAATGAGGCGCGTCGCAGGAGTCCGGCATCGAGACTCTTTGATCTGGACGATGAGTTCCATCGATCGTTCGTCGAGGATGTCGTTGGCCCGCGCCTGCTTGCGCTGCACAGAGCGATCAAGCCGCAAATCGAGCGGTACGCGCGGCTCTACGTCAACGTGCTGTTGGCCGAGCTTCCCACTTCTGTGAAACAACACGCGGTTATTGCGACCGCGATTTCGTCAGGAGATCCGGACGAGGCACAAAAGGCCACGGAAAGCAACTGGCAGACTGCGGCGGAGCGGCTTTCCCATCTAATCGCCGAATATGGCGAGCGGGGGATTTGGCTGCTCTCGAGACCGGAGCCGGCGATCTCAGCGGGGCGGGCGATTAAGAAACGCCTCCGCTAGGCGGCTATTTGCGGGGCCCAGTGTGGCATCCGTCGGCCGTTATTCGGGCGCGTTATTCGGGCGCGTTATTCGTGCCCGTTATTCGTGCCCGTTATCCGTGCCCGTGCCAGTTCCCGTGCCAGTGCCCGATTGACGGTTATTGGAATACGATTGGCGCCGCGGCAAAATCATGACATTGTGCAGCAAGCCGCCTCAGAGTTTCGAGGCATGTCAGATTATCGGAAGCTTCGCGTTTGGGTGTCCGCGCGTCAGCTCGCCACGGTTGCATTTCGTGTCGCTTCGAGCATGCGAGGACCGGGCAGCATCGCGCTGCGCGACCAGATTATCAGGGCTGCGCTCTCGGTCCCCGCAAACATTGTCGAAGGCACGGCTCACAGCAGCCCGCGCGAGGTTGCGCACTTTCTTCAATACTCGATCGCGTCCGCCTCAGAAGTAGAGGGTCACGTCCAGGTTGGCGCCGACCTGCGCATGGTCTCCTCAAAAGACCTGAGCGAGATAACAACTCTGGTCGAGGAAGTAAGAATGATGCTCTACGGGTTCATCAAGAAGCTCAACGACAAAACCCATAGTGCGGAGGGTTGAACATCTGGCACGGGCACGCGTACGGGCACAGGTAACGGGTAACGGGCAACGATGCAGTTGCGCCGTTCCGATGCTGAAACCAGCAACGACCCCTCCTTGCGAAGGTCAGTGTGTACCATAATAGTATACCATCCTCACTTCTTTCCTTCGGACTCGAATTCATGATGCATCGTCAGATTATCGCCGGCGTTTTTTCACTCCTGGCGACGTCGCATGTCGCATTCGCCCAGGGAACGCGCCTGCTCCGTCACCCGGCTGTCTCACGCGACGCGATCGCGTTCGAGTACGGCGGTGATTTGTGGGTGGTGCCGCGAAACGGAGGCGAAGCGCGACGCCTCACGGCTTCGCCGGAAATGGAGACCGACCCCGTCTTCTCTCCCGATGGATCACACGTCGCATTCAGCCGCACGGTCGGCGGTAACACCGACGTCTGCGTCGTGTCGTCGGCTGGTGGCGAGCCAAAGCGGCTCACCTTCCATCCCGGTTCGGATAGAGTGAGGGGTTGGTCGCCGGACGGAAGGCGCATCATTTTCGCGTCATCTCGCGCGAGCGTGCCTCAATCCTCGTACGACCGTTTGTTCAGCGTTTCGGTGGACGGTGGTGCTGAAGAGCCGCTGCCTATGCCGCGGGCCTTCACCGGTTCATACTCGCCCGATGGGCGGCGTTACGCGTACGCCGAGATCCCGAAAACCTTCATTCCGGAATGGTACGAGACCAGCGAGTGGCGGCATTATCGCGGCGGGCGCACGCAACCCATCCGCGTCATGTCACTCGCGGACCACTCCGTCGAAAAACTTCCATGGCAGAACAGCAATGACAGCGACCCGATGTGGGTGGGCAACACGATTTACTTCCTTTCGGATCGCACCTCTACGACGAATCTGTTCTCATACGCGCTCGACACGAAAGAATTGAAGCAGTTGACGCGCCATGAAGACTCCGACGTCATGACTGCCGGTGCCGGGCCCGATGCAATCGTGTACGAGCAGGACGGTTACATCCACATGGTCGATCTTGCGAGCGGCTCATCGCGTCAGCTCGACATTCGAGTCAATGGAGATTTCCCCTGGGCGCAGCCGCAATTCAAGAAAGTCGCGTCGATGATCAGCGAAGCTGTGCTTTCTCCCACTGGAACGCGCGCTGCGTTTTCCGCGCGCGGCGACATTTTCACTGTGCCCGCAGAGAAGGGCGAGGCGCGGAATCTTACTCATAGCGCCGGGACACACGATCGCAGCCCGGCATGGTCTCCTACAGGCAATGAGGTCGCGTGGCTCTCGGACGCCACCGGCGAATACCAGTTGATCATCGGCGACCAACTCGGCGGCACGAAGCCCCGCGGGATAGCCTTGCCCGCGCTCGGCTTCTATTCCGATCTCAACTGGTCACCGAACGGCAAGAGCGTCTCAGTTCAGGATAACCACTTGAATCTGTGGGTGATTGATGTCGCGAGCGGGCACGCATCGAAGATCGACACTGACGTGTTCAATACCCCGGGCCGCCAGTTCGAGGCCGTGTGGTCACCTGACTCTCGATGGGTTGCTTACTCGAAAAGTCTCGACAGTCACTTGCGCGCGATCTTTGTCCACTCCGTCGGCGAGGGAAAGGCTTTTCAGGTGACTGACGCCCTTGCTGATGCGACTTCACCCGCGTTCGACGCGGGCGGCAAGTATCTCTACTTCCTCGCCAGCACGGACTACGGTCCGCGCACCGGATGGCTCGAGATGAGCTCTCTCGATCGGACTGCGCGCAGGTCGCCGTATCTCGTCGTGCTCAGCGCCAACGAGCCTTCGCCCTTGCTGCCGGAATCGAGTGAAGAGGCAGTGGCGCCGGCCGTTCCGGAAACGGTTCCCGCTCCGGTTAAAGTGAGTGTGCAGGCTGCGCCGAAACAGCGCGCCGATTCCGGCGTGAAAGTCGAGGCGACCGGTCGGGTAGTTGTCCGAATTGACGAGGAAGGAATACGTCAGCGGATTTTGCCGATCAGTGTCGCTGCCGCCGATCTGAATGACCTTAGCGCGGGCTCAGCGGGCTCGTTCTTCTATACTGAGCCATCTGCCGGTGCGCCTCCGGGCGTGCTGAGGTTGCAGCGTTACCAGATCAAGGACCGGGCTGCTGCAACATTTCTCGATGGCATTCGTTCGTACGCTGTCTCTGCAGACAAGAAAAAACTGCTCTATTCGGCGGGCGGCGGTGCGGCCACCGCATGGGGTGTCGTGTCGACTGAACGGCCCGCTAAAGTCGGAGACGGGCCACTCAACGTCGCGCAAATGGAAATGCGCGTGGATCCTGCCGCCGAATGGGCGGAGATCTTTCATGAGTCGTGGCGCACTCAGCGTGACTTTTTCTATGACGCCAAGATGCATGGAGCTGACTGGCAGGCGGTCCTCGCAAAGTACGGTGAGTTGTTGCCGTTCGTGCGGCATCGGTCGGACCTTGGATATCTCATTGCGCAAACCGGTGGGGAGCTGGTCGTAGGTCATTCCTATCTCCAGGGCGCGGGCGACGAGCCATCACAGGGACCTGTGTCTGTGGGTTTACTCGGTGCCGATTACTCGGTGGAGAACGGGCACTATCGAATACACCGCATATACAATGGAGAGAACTGGAATCCGGATCTGCGCGCTCCCCTGAGCTCGCCCGGAGTGCACGTAGCCGTCGGCGACTATCTGCTGGAGGTGAACGGCCAGCCGATTTCTCCGCAGATGAACGTGTATGAGTTGTTCGAGGGAACGGCGGGCCATCA
>JANYKY010000489.1 GCA_025357975.1 Gemmatimonadaceae bacterium | reverse complement strand
GACACCGACTACCTCGGAATCGACCAGGGTCCAATCATCGCAATGATCGAAAACTACCGCTCAAATCTGATCTGGAAGACGATGCGTAAGAATCCATACATCGTGAGTGGACTGAAGAAGGCTGGATTCGCTGGTGGATGGCTTGGCAACTAGTGCTGGTCGGCAAATGCTGACGCGAGCCGCGGCAGCATCGCTGATGTTGGCCGTCGGCGCGTGTTCGCGTAGCTCCTCAGACCAGACCGTTCTGCGGCTCTGGGCGATGGGACGCGAAGGCGAAGTCGTCAGCCAGCTTATCCCCGCGTTTGAAAAAGCAAATCCGCAGATCAAAGTCGAAGTCCAGCAGATCCCGTGGTCTGCGGCCCATGAAAAACTCCTGACCGCATACGTCGGCGACGCCACTCCCGACATCGCAATGCTCGGGAATACCTGGGTCCCGGAGTTCGCGGCGGTCGATGCCCTGGTACCGCTCGATTCTCTCGTCGCTTCGTCGACAGAAGCCCCGAAGGCCGATTACTTCCCGGGAATCTGGAATACCAATGTCGTAGACGGCGTCACTTACGGAATTCCGTGGTACACCGATACGCGAGTGATCTTCTACCGGACTGATTTACTCGCAGCCGCGGGTTACAACACGATGCCTACAACGTGGGCAGACTGGCGTGCAGCGATGGTGAAAATCAAGTCGCGCATGACGGCGAGGCAGTATCCGCTGCTGATTCCGATTACCGAGTGGCCGCCACCGGTAATTCTCGGACTTCAGGCCGGATCAACTCTTCTCAAGGACAACGGACAGTACGGCGCGTTCCACGATCCGCCGTTCATGAAGGCGTTCAATTTCTACGTCTCGCTCTACCATGACGGGCTGGCGCCTGAGCTGAGTGGATCCGAGATCTCGAACCTCTATCAGGAATTCGAGCGCGGAAACATCGCGATGTACATCAGTGGCCCGTGGCAGATTGGCGAGTTCACAAATCGCCTGCCGAAGAACATGCAGGATAAATGGATGACAGCGGCGATGCCCGGCATGGACGGCCCAGGCGTGTCCCTCGCAGGCGGGGCAAGCCTCTCACTGTTTCGTCGTTCGACCAACAAAGCCGCGGCGTGGAAGCTCATGGAATTTCTGTCGCGTCCTGACATTCAACTTCAGTTCTACAAGCTCACCGGCGACCTGCCCGCGCGTCGTGCCGCATGGAGCGACACTTCACTCGCCAACAACAAGTACGCGAAAGCGTTCCGCGACCAGCTCGAGCGTGTCGAGCCGACTCCGCAGGTCCCCGAGTGGGAGCAGATTGCGACAAAGGTGTTCGAGCATGGTGAAGAAGCCGTTCGCGGCAAGAAGAGTGTGGATCGGACTCTGGCCGAGCTCGATGGAGATGTGAACAGTATTCTCGAGAAGCGGCGATATCTGATGAGCCTCAAGAAAGCAGCCTCGGCAGGAAAGGTGGCCATCCGATGACGGCGAAGCGGTCCTCCCTGAGAATTCCGGCGGAAGCGAATACGGCTGCGTGGTTTTTTCTGGCGCCGGCATTGATACTCATAGGGATTTTCTTTTTTTTGCCTGTGGCGGCTTCGCTCCTGCTGAGTGTCACTGATTTTGATATCTATGGAATCGCAAATCCTGGAAATACCCGTTTTGTCGGGATTCAGAATTATTCGAAGCTGCTCCACACGCCCGATTTCTGGAACGCGCTGAAGAACACATTTTATTTCGCGTTTGTCGGCGGTCCGCTGACGATTGCCGTGTCGATGGGAGCTGCTCTTCTGCTTAACTCCAAGCTGGTGCGTTTCAAGGGATTTTTTCGGACGCTGTATTTCACGCCTTTCGTTACAACGCTTGTCGCAGTCGCCATCGTATGGCGCTACCTGTATCACACCCGGTACGGATTGTTCAACTACGGGCTCTCAAAAATCGGGATTGCGCCGATTGACTGGCTTGGTGATCCGCACTGGGCAATGCCGGCTATCATTCTCATGGCGGTGTGGAAAAGCTTCGGATACAACATGCTCATTTTCATCGCCGGTCTTCAGGCGATCCCGGAGGAGCTCTACGATGCAGCCGAGATCGACGGTGCGAGTGGATGGCGCCGTTTCTGGAGCATAACGCTGCCCATGCTCGCGCCGACGCTCGTCTTTATCTCGGTCATCACGATGATCGGATACTTCCAATTATTCGCGGAACCGTACGTGATGACGCAGGGCGGCCCGTTGCGGAGTACGACGAGCGTGGTGTTGCTGATGTATGAGGAGGGCTTTCGCTGGTGGCGGATGGGCTACGCTGCGGCAATCGCTTTTGTCTTGTTCGTTGTGATTTTGATTGCCACGCTGTTGCAGTTCCGTTTGCAGAAAGATCACACGTGAGCGAGAGCGTGGGTTTCATGCAATCGGCCAGGCAGCGTCAGCAGATGATACGCATTCTTCTCTATGCGCTGTTGATCATTGGGGCAGTCATGGCAATGCTCCCGATGATCTGGATGGTCTCGGCGTCGTTGATGCCGTCGGGTGAGGCGAGCACGTATCCACCCCATTTCTTTCCAAGCCGCCCGACACTCGATCATTACCGGGATTTGTTCATTCGCCTCAACCTCGGGCGAAATCTTCTTAACAGCGCGTTTGTGGCGTTCATCGTGACATTCGTGTCGCTGTTGATCAATTCACTCGCCGGCTATGCGTTTGCGAAGATGCGCTTCAAGGGGCGCGACAGAGTATTTCGAATCCTCTCTGCTGGGCTCATACTTCCGACTCAGGTCGCCATGCTTCCGCTGTTCCTGCTGCTCAAGCAGATGCATCTCATCAACACGTACTGGGGCGTGATCATTCCGGGGCTCGCGAGCATCTTCGGAATTTTTCTGGTTCGCCAGTATGCGCTGTCCATTCCTGACGAGATGCTCGATGCAGCGAGAGTCGATGGCGCTTCGGAATTCAGGATTTTTCGGTCGATCGTGGTCCCGGGAATCATGCCGATTCTCGCGACTCTCTCTATATGGACCTTCCTGGCTACCTGGAATGACTTCATGTGGCCGCTGATCGTGTTGAGTGATTCGTCGCATTACACTTTGCCTGTCGCGCTCGCAAATCTTACTGGCGAGCACGTTCAGGATACAGAGTTGATGATGGCTGGATCTGTTCTGACCGTGATTCCGGTGATGGTCGTGTTCCTTTTCCTCCAGCGCTATTACATGCAGGGCGTGATGGCCGGGAGCGTGAAGGGATGATTGTGCTGTTCCCTGCTCTTGCAGCGATGGTAATCGCCCAGAGTAGCGTTATGGTCGATGATTTCGAATCGATAAGCCAATGGAAGGCGACGCCGTCAGATGGGGTTACACTGAACCTGAGCCAGGACAATGGCGCTCACGGTAAGGCAATTCGTCTCGATTTCGATTTCCATGGGCACGGCGGTTACGCTGTCATTCATCGAGATGTGAAGCTCTCGCTTCCGGCCAATTACGAATTCTCGTTTTCGATTCGCGGGCCAGCGCCAGTCAACAATCTCGAGTTCAAGCTCGTTGATCCGACAGGCGACAACGTCTGGTGGTCGAATACTACGGGATTTGTTTTTCCTGCCGATTGGAAGACAGTAACCCGCAAGAAAAGACAGATTGGCTTCGCTTGGGGACCACTCGGTGGCGGCGACATGAAGAACGTTGCAGGAATCGAGTTCGCTATTACCGCTGGAACCGGTGGAACAGGGACTGTCTGGATCGATGATCTCCAACTGACGCCGCTCGAGCCGGATGGACCGTACACGTTGACGCCCAATGTCACGGCAACTTCGACCGCAGTTGGCCACGAACCAGCGAAAGCGATCGATTCGAACAGCGCCACATCCTGGCGCTCAACCACATCAACCTCCCAATCGCTCGATATCGATTTCTTAAAGCGGCGAGAGTTCGGTGGACTCGTTCTGGACTGGGAACGGGGTCACCGCCCGTCGATGTACAGTGTCATGTCGTCGATCGACGGAAAGAGATGGACCCCGCTTTACGCAACCGGCGGCAATAAGACTGGGCGCGACTATCTCTATCTTCCGGAATCGGACGCGCGTTACCTTCGCGTAACCTCACCCGGCACGAGCAGTCGGTACATCGGACTCTCAGAAAT
>JANYKY010000339.1 GCA_025357975.1 Gemmatimonadaceae bacterium | reverse complement strand
TCATGGGTCTGATGCATTTGCAGCGCGCCGGACACATACCGTTCATCGTAGTGGGCGGGGGAACGGGCATGATCGGCGACCCGAGTGGTAAGACGGTAGAACGACAGCTCAATACGCCCGAGATCGTTGCGGCCAATACGAAAGCATTGCACGGCCAACTCGAGAAGTTTCTTGACTTCACGGGAAACAACGCCGCCCAGATGCGTGATAACGCGGACTGGCTCGCGAAGCTCGGAGCGATCGACTTCATGCGCGACGTCGGGAAGCACTTTACCATCAACTACATGCTGCAGAAGGATTCCGTGCAATCCCGGCTCGAGTCAGGAATGTCCTACACGGAATTCTCATACATGCTGCTTCAGGCGTACGATTTCCGTGAGCTGTTCAGGCGCGACGGCGTGACACTGCAGATCGGAGGCAGCGATCAGTGGGGGAATATCACGGCTGGCCTCGAGCTGATTCGTCGCACTGAAGGCGGCGAAGCGCACGCGATGACATTCCCGCTAGTAACCAATTCGAGCGGAACGAAGTTCGGGAAGACCGAATCCGGTAGCGTCTGGCTCGACCCTGTCCGAACGTCTCCATACAAGTTTTATCAGTTCTGGATGAACACCGAAGACGGCGATGCCAGCAGGTACCTGCGGTTCTTCACCTTGCTTTCACATGAAGAAATCGAGTCACATGAGAAAGACACGGCCGAGAGACCGCACGACCGCTCGGCACAGCAGGCTCTCGCAAAGGATGTGACGACGCGCGTGCACGGAGCAGAAGCAGCACTAATTGCCGAAGAAGTTTCGAGGATCCTTTTCGCGCGCGGTGATGCCGCCTCGCTTTCAGCCGACGCTCTTCGCGCGATGAGCGAGGAAATTCCATTTGCAGAAATGCCGTCATTTACAAGCGCGGTCGATGCGTTGATAGATCTTAAGCTTGCTGCATCGAAAGGGGCGGCTCGGAGGCTTGTCGAACAAGGGGCGGTCTCGATCAACGGACGAAAAATAGCCCGGCTAACCGATCTTGCCGGCGATCCTCTTGCCGGGTCGTACTATCTGATCAAGAAGGGAGCGCGGGACTTCGGGCTTGTGCGAGTCGCGAAGGTGTGAACTGCCATCAGGTACAACGACAACTGCCCATTAACGGATCAACTGCGTGGAACTGCCATCAGGTGCAACGACAACTGCCTCTTCACGGATCAACGTGAACTGCCATCAGGTACAAACCACAACTGCCTATAACCGATCAACTGCGTGGAACTGCCATCAGATACAAATACGCGGCCGGTTCGCGACATCACGCATAGAATGAATTAAGAACCAAACCTCAATTGGTTATCTCAACCGGTGGGTGCAACAGATTGAACCACTCATCGGAGGTGACAAATGCGCAAGCGGTGGCAGCGATTTATCGCAGAGGAATTGAGACAGCTTTGGGTTCTTTGGAAGGACGGTCATACGTATGGTGCTATTGGTCAGGCACTGGCCGTTCCGCTCCATTCCGTGTACACGGTCGTCAGCAGGCATGGGGGACTTGCTCCTCGAGAGCGAGCGAGAGCAGCGCACACACTCCACGCTGGAGAGCGCGAAGAGATCTCAAGGGGGTTGGCCAGCGGAGACTCAATGCGATGCATTGCACGCCGTCTTGGGCGTGCACCGTCGACGGTAAGTCGCGAGATTCGTCGCCATGGAGGAGTACCGCGTTATCGAGCGACAGAACCGACAAAGAGGCTTGGAGTCGCGCGCGTCGTCCGAAGCGATGCCGGCTGTCACTCAATCCAGCACTGCGAAGCGCAGTGGCCGGAAAGCTTCGATCGGACTGGTCACCGGAGCAGATTTCCAAGTGGTTGCTCATGACATATCCGTTCGACCCAGAAATGCGCGTCTCACACGAGACGATTTATCGCACGCTTTACGTGCAGGCACGCGGTGCCCTGAAGAAAGAACTCACCGCCCATCTCAGACGCCAGCGTGGAATGCGCCATAGCCGCAAGTCGGACATTGGAAGCAAGGCGAAAATCATTGGCGCGGTATCGATTGCAGAGCGGCCTCCGCAAGCCGACGACCGCGCAGTTCCTGGCCACTGGGAAGGAGATATGCTCGCCGGCAATAAGCAATCAAACATCGTAACGCTCGCCGAGCGAAAATCACGCTTTGCTATGCTGATCAGGCTCACAGCTCGTGACTCCGAGAGCGTCGTCGATGCGTTGATTCGGCGGGTGCGTCATTTGCCGAATGGCCTGATGCGATCCCTGACATGGGATCGAGGTCTCGAGATGGCTAACCGCCGCAACTTCACCGTAGCTTCCGAAGTTCAGGTTTACTTCTGCGATCCGCGTAGCCC